>JAUVWC010000038.1 GCA_030604325.1 Candidatus Zixiibacteriota bacterium
GGTGCGGTCCATCATCAGTCGCTCCAGCGCCTCCTGCACCAGCATCTCGCTTTCGGTGTCGAGGCTCGAGGTAGCCTCATCCAGGATGAGAATAGGCGGGTTCTTCATGATCGCCCGGGCGATGGCCAGGCGCTGCCGCTGGCCGCCGGAAAGCCGGACTCCACGATCACCGAGCATGGTTTCATACCCTTGGGGAAATTCCGATATGAAGTCGTGGGCATTGGCTGCGTCGGCGGCCTTCTGCACCGCCTCCATATCATATACATCCTGCCCGTAAGCGATGTTGCGGGCCGCGCTGTCGTTGAAGAGGATTGTCTCCTGTGTAACTACTCCTATGAGCCGTCGTAGAGATCCCACCGTTAACTCCCGCAGGTCGGTCCCGTCCATCAGCACGGCGCCTTCGGTGGGATCGTAAAAACGCGGCAGCAGATCGGCCAGCGTGCTCTTGCCGGCCCCGCTCGGTCCCACCAGGGCCACCACCTCCCCCCTCTCCAGTAGAAGATCGATTCCCTCCAGCACCGGCAGGCCCGGTTCGTATTCGAATGAGACGTTCTCGTACGAGATCCGCTCCCGGAACCCTTCCACGGTGCGGGCGCCGGGTATATCAGTGATCTTCGGCGCAGTGTCGATTATCTCGAAGACACGGTCGGCGGCCGCCAGACCCTGCTGGAGTTGCGCATAGGCTTTCGTCACCTCGCGCAGGGGGCTGAACATGCTGAAAAGGATCAGCAGAAAGGTCACGAACTCCTCCGCCGTAAGGGGGGAGCTTCCCATGAGGACCTGCATCCCGCCGATGTAGAGAATACCCACACCCGCGGTAGCCGCCAGCACCTCGCTCGAGGGAGCGGCAAGTTTGCTGATCCGTGCCAGACGCAATGCCCGCTGGAAGTAGGACCAGGCGGCCGCGGTGAAGTTCTTGGTCTCGAAAGCCTCCATATTGAAGGCTTTCACTACTCTGATCCCCCCCAACGTCTCATTGAGGATAGCCGTCAGATTACCCATTTCGGCCTGCAGACGTCCCGTGCGGCGGAAGAGGCTCCGGCCCAGCTTATTGATGACAAACCAGGAGATGGGCAGCACCAGAAGTGCGACCATGGTCAGCCACGGGCTGATTACCACCGCCATGAGCAGAAACACCAGCACCGCAAGTGGATGCTTGATCAGCTCTACCAGCACCGCCGCCGCTGCCGAGTTGACAAGGGTTACGTCACTCGTTACACGCGCCAGTAGCACCCCTGTCCTGCTCTTGTGAAAATACCCCAGGGAGAGCAGGCTCATGTGTTCGAACAGATCAACCCGGAGATCCTTGATGAGACCGTGCTCAGCCACCGACATCAGATAGCGCTGCGTGTAACCAAACATGTTTTTCAGCAGAACTATGATTAGATACATAAGGCAGAGACGTACAAGTGTGCTCTTTGAGGTCGGCCCCGCTATCAGCTGGCGTGTGGCATTCTTCAAGGAAGATTTGAGATTCTCGATTCCCGTAACGGTGGGAAGGGTCAATCCACCACCGGGCTGGTCCGGAACGTCAGGCGCCTCGAGTTGAGCCTCCTCGAGGACACCTGACGGTGCGGTCAGTTGTTCAGATGCGAACAGGGTTTCCAGCGTGGGCAAAAGCATCCACACCATCAACCCCGAGAAGAGGGTGAAGAATATCGTACAAACGATCGACCCTGCCAGGTAACCCCGGTAGGGCCGTAGATAGCGGAGAATCCGCCGGAAGATGCGCACGCTCTATCCTTCCCGGGAAACCCTAATGCTCTCGGTTGAGGATAAACTCCATGATCTGCTCAAACGAGGCCCGAGCCTCGCCCTCGGGTAAAAGATCCAGTTGTTCACGCGCCTTTTCCATATAATTCCGGGCGGCTTCCAACGTGTATTCGAGCCCCCCGTACTGCTGAATGTAGGCGAGAATCTGGGGCCAGTTGCCATCCACGTCCGGATCGCTCAACAATATGGAAAGGCGCTCCCGGTCCGCAGCTTCGGCTACGCGCTGGGAGTAGATGATCGGCAGGGTGATCTTGCCTTCACGCAGGTCCTCCCCACCAGTCGGCTTACCCGTGACGTTCTCTACTCCCTCATAATCGAGTAGATCATCGGTAAGCTGGAAGGCGGTGCCGATGGCCTCTCCCAGGTTTCTGTACCGCTCAGCTGTGGTGTCGTCGACTCCGCAAAGCACCCCGGCTATTTCGGTGGTGGCACCGAACAGGCTCGAGGTCTTACCCCGGATGCCAGAGAAATACTGCTCTTCGGTGATGCTCTGCTGGTGGCGCCCGTCTACCTGCAGCAGCTCTGCCTGGCTCATCCTCTCTATCGCCACCGCGAAAATGGGTGTAAGACGCGGGTTTCCAATATCGAGCAGCGTGCTGAAGGCACGGGCGAAGATGAAATCTCCCATTAGGACAGAAGTGTTTTCCCCCCACACCGCATTCAGGGTTTCGATGCCGCGCCTTAGATCCGAGTCGTCGATCACATCGTCATGAACGAGGGTGGCCGTGTGGAGCAGCTCGACAGAGACAGCTGCCTTCACCACCGCCGATCCCGTACAATCATGCGCCTTGCAGATAAGCAGGAGGATGGTGGGGCGAATTCGTTTCCCCTTTATCTGATTCAGGTGGGCCCCCATCATCTTGACGATAGGGACATCGCTCGACAGTGACCGCTCAAACAGGTGCTCCACCGCCTGCAGGTCCTCACTGATCACCTCAAGGTGATGGCTTACTTCTGCTTCATTGACGCTCATCGGATCTCGCAGACCACCTCTCGAAAAATCGGCAGGAATCTAGCTGCAGTCAAATAGGGTGTCAACCGCAAGCATGCAGCTGCCGCTGCGGCTCATGCTGCCCGCTCCGCCATGCGTCTGCCGATGGCAGCCACCCAGATGCTCAGCTCGTACAGGAGAACCAGCGGCACTAGAAGCATGATCATGGTAATCGCATCTGGAGGGGTGATAAATGCAGCCAGTACGGCGATCATGAAGATGGCGTAGATGCGGAACTTGCGCATCAATGCCGGTGTGACGATTCCCAGCCGGGCCAGGAAGAAGGAAAGGACTGGCAGTTCAAACACCACACCGAACGCCAGCGTGAGCCGGAGGGCAAAGGTGAGATACTCCTTTATCTCCAGCGTGGGCTGGGCGATGTCAGACCAAGTGCCTAGAAGGAAGCGGAGGGCGTAGGGCAGAACGACGAAGAAGGCCATAGCTGCCCCGGCGAGAAAGCAGACAACGGTAGACACCACAACCACCGGCATCAAACGACGCTCTTTCTTCAACAACCCGGGGGCGATAAACCGCCACAGTTCGAAAGCGATGTAGGGGAGTGCCATGATCACCGCCGACCAGAGGCTGATTCCTATCAGGGCCAGGAACACTCCCGTCGGTCTGAGGAAGATGAGCTTCATGTCGGGGAACTGTGTATGGAGCGGTCGGACCAGAATATACTCATAAATATATCTGGACAGCGGGAAGGCGATCACGGCTGCTACGACCACCGCCACGCCTGAACGGATTAACATCCAGCGGAGTTCCTCCAGGTGATCCAGGAAGCTCATCTCCTTCGGATCTTGTTCTGCTCCGCGTATCACGGTCCTCTAAGTGCTCCTTCCTGAATGACTGGCCGCCGTCAGTGCCAGCCGGCCGATGACCTGCTGTATCAAGACCTTTTTCTGCTTCGTGCGGCTCTTGAGAAATTTATCACATTCTTTCAGGGCCTGCAGCATCTGCGGGAAAGCAGTAGGTGAAATACCTCTAGCGGCCGCGATCGCCTTGTCGGCGGCAAAAGGCTTGATCCCCACCTCACGGATAATGTTGCCACGTGAAGCTCCCTCCTGCAGCAGAAGGCTGACCTGGTAGATCTCAAGTACATAGCGTGTTAGCACCGACAATAAGAAAACAGGGTCTTCACCGACCTCTAGCAGGCGCGCCGCCAGACGCTGCGCCCCGGCCCCGTCCCCACTCAGCAACTTGCGTGGCAGATTCCAGGGCGATTCACCCCTGCGCCTTCCCACCACCTTCTCTACCGCTTCTACATCCACCGGTGTGCCGGCTCCCAGGTACAGCTCCAGTTTGGTCAGCTCCCCGTCAAGCATCCTCAGGCTGTCTCCCACCAGATCCACCAGCGCCTGAGCGGCTCCCTTCTCCAGGCGGATTCCGCGCTCAGCCGCCCGTTCGGCCACCCATTTATCGAGCTTCCACGGCTTGGGAGCTTCAAAGCGCACCACCTGCCCGGATGGTTGGCTATCCAGCGCGACGAGCCGTTTGTACGGCCGTCGGCGCCGGTCGAGGCCCGAAGCGAGCAGAGCCAGCGTTGTAGTGCTATCGGTAACCTGGGCCATGCGGTACCCCAGTTCAGCAATCGCCTCCTGCTCCTCCAGAGGAAAGCCGTTTAAGTCCCTTACCAGGACGACACGCCGGCTATCACCCATCGGATACTCCTGGGCGGTCTCCTCGATTTCCCGGGGGCTCGCATCCCCCGGTGCGAATTGATTGAAGTTGAACGCCCGGTAGGCTTCCTCTACAGCATTCTCAACCAGGCTGTGGGCCTTGGCCTCTATTCTTATCTCGTCATCACCCAGGAATGCATATACGGCTTTAAACATGGGCGGCAAACTACCCGAGGGGCACGTCGGTGTCAACGCGATGGACAACCGGGTGGAATAATAGGTTGTCTGAGCCGAGACCCTCTTTGTAGGCTGTCACACGTCAGCCCTGCACTATGCCCCCTGCTGGAGCGAGAAATCGAAGGGCATAAGGGCATGTGGAAAGAACGGTCCGGTAGATGAATGCGCGTATGAGATCACTGCTTGTCACACTTCTGCGGGGCGTGGTGACTCTGCTTCTCCTCCTTTATGTAGCCAGTCGGGTGGATCTGGCTCAGACGTTGACCGATTTCCGGCGTGCTGCCTGGTGGGGACCGGCCGGTGCGGGGCTCCTAATGCTTGTAAACATCGGGCTCCAGTGGTTGCGCTGGCATCTGCTGGTACGTGCTGGAGACCTAGAGCTCCCACCGAGCCGAAGCCTCATCGTTCTACTGGCCGGCTACCCCCTGGGCCTCATTACCCCGGGGCGCATCGGCGAACTGGGACGAGGTGCTGTCGTATCAGGCACACACGATTCCGTCTCCGTTGCGGGGCTGACCCTGCTCGATCATGTCTACGGGCTGGTCGGAGCAGTGGGAGTGGCTTGGGCCGGCATGATCATCTCCGGCTACGGCACGGCCTGGCAGTTGGCTGTCCTGTTCGTTTTTTACGTTGCTCTCGTTTACGTCGCCCTGCATCCCAACCGGCTCGTTCGCTGGCTGAAAACCCTCGCTCCATATCTGCCCGCGTTTATCAGGGAGCGGACAGAGGAGTCGGCGGGCCGGTTTGCCCAGGGGTGGCGTCTGGCAGGTAGAAGAGTGGCACTGGCGGCTATAGGGGTTTCGATCCTCCAGATCACAACGGTAGTGGTCCAGTTTACGATCTGCTACCTGGCGGTGGGTTCTTTCTCCTCGCTGATAAAGGTAGTTGGAGCATGGGCTGTTGTCCTGGGGGCTAAACACTTCCTGCCTGTCACTGTGGGAGATGTGGGAGTTCGGGAGGGACTCGCCGTGGCGATCTTTGCCCACAGGGCACTTTCCACGGAGGCAGCGCTGGTGGCGGCGCTGATGATCTATGTACTGAACGTGCTCATTCCCGCCGGGGCCGGCGCCCTCGTCCTTGCCCGCTGGAGACAGGACCGTTAGGGTTATTCTGTACACCCGGGTTTCCCAGGTACCTCAATGAAGGATGTCATGAAATGCGCGTGAAGAGCAGCTACGGACTCGAGAACCACGGCATCATCAATGTCAATCACGAGTACTGGAACCTGTCCACCCCCGCCATCTATGAAGAAGCCATAAGAAGGCGCGAGGGTCTGGTGGCCCACCTGGGCCCCCTCGTGGTACGTACCGGACACCATACCGGCCGTTCGGCCCGCGACAAGTTCCTCGTCAAGGAACCGAACACGGAAAAGGATATCTGGTGGGGTGAGGTCAACCGGCCGTTCGCCCCTGAGGATTTCGAAGATATGTGGAAACGCTGCCAGGCTTTCGTTCAGGGGCGCGACCTCTACATCCAGGATGTCTATGCCGGCGTCGACATCGAGTATCGCATCAGGGTACGGATCATCACCCAGTACGCCTGGCACAGCCTCTTTGTTCGCAACATGTTCATCCAGCCTCCGGCGGAGGATCTGAAGGATTTCGTACCCGATTTTGTCGTTCTCGACCTGCCCGAATTCTACGCCCTTCCCGATGTGGACGGAACGCGCTCCGAGACCTTCGTTCTTCTCAACTTCAACGAGAAACTGGTTCTGATCGGGGGAACCAGCTACGGCGGTGAGATCAAGAAGAGTGTTTTCACTGTTATGAATTTCCTGCTGCCTAAGCGGGGTGTGCTGCCCATGCACTGCAGTGCTAACGTGGGGGAAGCGGACGATGTGGCCATCTTCTTCGGTCTGTCGGGCACCGGCAAGACCACCCTCTCCTCCGATGTGGGACGCCGGCTGATCGGGGACGACGAGCACGGCTGGTCGGATAAAGGAGTGTTCAACTTCGAAGGAGGCTGCTACGCCAAGGTCATTAAGCTTTCGAAAGAGGGCGAGCCCGATATCTACCAGACGACACGCCGTTTCGGTACCATTCTGGAGAACGTAGCCATCGAGTCGGACACCCGGCAGATCGACCTCGACGATGACACGCTGACAGAGAATTCCCGGGCCTCCTACCCGATTACTCATCTCACCTCCTATCTGCCGGAAATGATGGCCGGACACCCCCGCAATGTTATCTTTCTGACGGCCGATGCTTTCGGTGTCCTTCCTCCCATCAGCCGTCTTAGCCCAGAACAGGCGACATACCACTTTCTTAGTGGATATACGGCCAAGGTGGCCGGTACCGAGAAAGGCGTAACCGAACCACAGGCCACCTTCAGCGCCTGCTTCGGCGCTCCCTTCCTCCCTTCTCACCCCTCTGTCTACGCCGGCATGCTGGCTGAGAAAATACAGAAACACGGGGCGGAGTCATGGCTGGTCAACACAGGCTGGACCGGTGGAGGATACGGAACCGGGGAGCGCATGAAACTGGAATATACGCGGGCTATGGTCAGGGCGGCGCTGGCCGGCCAGCTGGACGAAGTTGATGTAAAAACAGAGCCGGTGTTCGGCCTGAGCATCCCCGTCGCCTGTCCCGATGTCCCGCCGGAGGTGCTGGATCCTAGCAGTACATGGACCGACGGCGAGGCCTACGACGCCAAGGCACAAGAGCTGGCCGAACGTTTCAGGTCCAACTTCGAGCAGTACGAGAAAGACGTCGATAAATCCGTTCTGGAAAGCGGGCCGGAGGGCTAGCCGAGAAAGCGGACTCAATTCATCAGCCTAACCAGCCGGCGTAAAGTTCCGGCCGCCTGTCCGGCAGGAACAGTTGTCGGGCGTATGATTTCCCAACCTCTTCGAGATCAACCTCCGCGTAGAGTATCTCCTCCTGGCCGCGGGCGGCCCGGCCGATTACCCTGCCGTCGGGGTCACACACGAACGACTCACCGGCGAATTCCAGGCCCTCCTCCCGGCCGACCCTATTGCACAGAGCAACGAAATAGCCGTTCTGGAAGGCGGCGACCTGCATCTCCGCCTCGTAAAGACCTTCCGGCCATTCATCCACCGTTCCCGCCTGTGGTACTACTACCAGCTCTGCGCCCCTCAGGGCGAGGGCGCGCATGTACTCCGGGTAGTGGCGATCGTAGCAGATGGCCACGCCGATGTTGCCAACCTTGGTGGTGTAGACGGGAACCCCGCTGTCTCCGGGGGTGTAATAGCCCTTCTCGTGGAAGAAGTCGTAGTCGGTGATGTGAATCATGCGCGTCTTGCCCAGCAGGGAGCCGTCGGCATCGATGACCGGGGAGCAGTCGTAACAGAGGTTCCCCTCCCTTTCGAACAGGTTGAGCACCACAACCACACCCAGCTCCCGGGCCTTGGCGGCAAATTGCTCAGTGACCGGGCCGGGAACAGGTTCGGCCTTCTGTGATACGTCGCCTTCGGCAGGATACTGGGGGTAGAAGCGTTCGAAAGCCAGCTCGGCGAAGCAGATCAGTCCGGCACCACCGGTGGCAGCCTCCTCCAAAGCCGATAGTCCCCGCCCTACGTTCTCCTGCTTGTCATTTCCCGCCTTCTGTTGCACCAGGGCAATGCGCATCGCATCATCTCCCCTTCTCATAGGTCAGTTTGCTTCTTGACCATTAAATTAGTACAGAGTACGAATTCTGGACAATCAGCTCCTGGCGACACAGATTAGACCGGGACGCTGTCTAAGGATCCTTGCGACAGTTCAGCCGACGGGGAACCGGATGAAC
>JAUVWC010000041.1 GCA_030604325.1 Candidatus Zixiibacteriota bacterium
GCAGGCCAGCCGGCTGGCTCCCGGGTCGTCAGCGCCGAATATCGCCCAGTCCTCCTCCCTCTGACCACTCCACAGCCGGGCCTTGGCGGCCACATACGCATCCAGCACCGGGTAACGGTCAAGGTGATCGGGGGTGACGTTGAGCAGCACTCCGGTTTCAGCCCGGAAGGTATCCACCCGTTCGAGCTGGAAGGATGAAAGTTCCAAAACGACCACCTCGATTTCCTCCTCATCCACGATGGTAGAGAACGCCCTTCCCAGATTGCCTCCCGGCACCGTCCGTACCCCACCAGCGGACAGCATCTCGGCCGCCAGGGCGGTCGTAGTCGACTTCCCGTTGCTGCCCGTTATGGCGACGACCGCCCCCTCGAAATACCATGAGGCCACCTCCACCTCGCTCACCACTTTCAAGCCCCGCCCGAGCGCCTCCCCAGCAGGACCTCCAGTAGGATCCACCCCGGGGGAGAGCACGACCAGGTCGGCACCGTCGAGGAGGCTGTGACTGTGCCCTCCCGTTTCGATGTCCACCCCTAACTGTTCCAGCCCGACTCTCTCTTCCGGACTCAGAGGCTGAGGAGCGCTATCGCTGCCCAGCACCCGCGCCCCACGCCGGGCCAGCAGGCGCGCGGCAGCACGGCCCGAAACCCCCAGGCCGATTACCACCACCCGCAAACCGACAACTTCCACGGCTCAGTCCTCTTCCCCTCCCGGGCTGGCGGCGCCCTGCGGCTCGCCTGCCCCTTCTCTCGACGGCTGGTCCACCTTGCCCGTTCCGGGCTTGGAGACCTCGCCGCCGGCCGGCGGTAAAACCCTCTTGACCAGGTTGAAGTCCAGCATTTTCCCTCCCTTACCGGATCTTGAACGTTGACATGCTTATCAGCGCCAGCATGATGCCGAGAATCCAGAACCGGATAACTACCTTCGACTCCGCCCAACCGAGCAGTTCGAAGTGGTGGTGTAGCGGGGCCATCTTGAAGACGCGCTTCCGGTCCCGCCATCGGTATGAAGCTACCTGGATGAGCACGGAAGCGGCCTCGATGACGAAGACCCCGCCTACGATGATCAGCAGAAACTCTTTCTTCAGCAGCAGCGCCATGCCCGCCAGCGCCCCCCCCAGGGCCATCGAGCCGGTATCACCCATGAAAACCTGTGCGGGGTGGGCGTTGAACCAGAGAAAGCCGAGGCAGGCACCTACAAGCGAGAGCGCGAAAATCGTGAGCTCCCCCGAATCGGGGAGGTAGACGATATTCAGATATTCTGCCGTATCGACGCGGCCGCTCAGGTAAGCCATCACAACGAACGCCAGGCCGGCGATGCCAACCAACCCGATAGCCAGCCCGTCCAGACCGTCGGTGAGGTTCACCGAGTTGCTGGTGGCAGTGATTACCAGGATTACGACCGGTATGTAGAGCGGCCCGAAGGAGAACATTTTGTCCTTCACAAAGGGGATCATTGTCGCCGTGGCGTATTCGGGCGGGCCGGGAGGCCAGAATATCATGATGAGCCCCACTACCAGCCCCAGGGTGATCTGTCCGAACAGCTTGTAGCGGACCACCAACCCCCTCGGGTAGCGCTTTACGGTTTTCAGATAGTCGTCGATGAATCCCACCGTCCCCATCCACACCGTGCACAGGAGGATGATCCATGTGTAGCTGGTATCTAGCCTCTGCCAGAGAAGCGTGGGGATGACCACGGCGGCCACTATCAGCAATCCTCCCATTGTCGGCGTGCCCGTCTTTATCAGGTGGGTTGTCGGACCATCGGGACGGATACGCTCGCGCAGCTGCCAGCGGGCAAGCTGGCGGATCAGCCATGAGCCCAGAAGAAAGCAGATCAGGAGCGCGGTGATCGCACCGTAGGCGGAGCGGAAGGTGATATAGCCGAAGAGCCGCATGAATCCTATCTGTTCGTTGAGGGGGAACAGGAGATGGTAGAACATCTCAGGCCTCCTCTCCGGCAGGTTGCGGGCCAGCATGCCGGCTGCGGATGTGGTCGACCAACCGCTCCAGTCCTACCCGGCGGCTCCCTTTCAGGAGCACCAGATCTCCCGGCTGGAGCCTTGCCTCTAGTTCATGCCACGCTTCATCCACATCCCCGCTCAGAACCACCTGCTCCCGGGACATGCCTGCCTCACAGGCTCCCGTGACCAGTTCAGATGCGTGATCCCCCACCGCGATGAGCAACTCCACCTCGGATTCGACGGCCTTCTGCCCCAGTCTACGGTGGGACTGTGGGGCTACCTCACCCAGTTCGAGCATATCTCCCAGTACAGCCACGCGCCGGTGAGGCTGGGCGTTATCCCAGTTGTGCAGCAGTTCCAGCGACGCGGCAGCACTCACCGGATTGGCGTTGTAGGCATCGTTGAGAATCAAGATCTCCCCTGCCTCGATTATCTCGGTCCGCCACCTTGTCCCCTCATACGACTCGAGCCCTTCCAACACCTGTTCGGGAGTGCATCCCATCGCCTTTCCCACCGCGGCGGCGGCCAGAGCGTTCACCACGTTGTGAACACCCGGTACTTTGAGGTGAATGGTGGGGCTGCCGTTATAGCGAAAGACCGGAAAGATCCCCTTGCTGAACTCGATGATTTCTCCCCGTACCTCAGCCTCACGGCCGAAACCAAATGTAATGGTGCGGGCCTCGGTCCTCTCCCGCATGGCTGCCACCCTGGCATCATTCGCATTCAGCACCAGGAACCCGTGCGGACCGATCGCCTCGGCCAGTTCCGCCTTGGCATCGGCCACCGCGTCCAGATCACCCAGGTACTCCAGGTGGGCGGCGCCCACGTTGGTGATAACGCCGGCGGTGGGCTCGGCAATCGAACAGAGATGGGCTATCTCGCCGGCGTGGTTCATACCCATTTCCACCACCGCGACCTCGTGCGTGCGGGCGAGCCGCAGCAGCGTGAGGGGAACGCCGATGTGGTTGTTGAGAGAGCTCTCATTGCGCAGAACCCGGTAGTGGGTTCGAAGGACGGCGGTGATCATCTCCTTCGCCGTTGTCTTCCCGTTGCTGCCGGTTACCGCTATGACGGGCAGGCCCAGCCGCTGCCGGTGGTAGAGGGCCAGCGACCCAAGCGCCTCGACAGTGTCCTCTACCGGAATGAGGGGACGACGACGCACCGCGTGTCGCTTCTGTACGGAGAGCCACTGCCGTTTCACAACCGCTGCCACAGCCCCTTTCTCCAGTGCCTCGAGGACATAATCGTGCCCGTCGTGGTTCTCCCCCCGAATGGCGATAAACAAATCCCCTTCCCGCACCCTGCGGCTGTCAATACTGACGCCGGTGAAGGCGGTTTCGGGTTGAAGACCTCTCAACAACGATCTGTTCACCGATCATCTCCAGCTGTGCACTCGGCCACTGCCCGGGCAACGATCTCGCGCTCATCGAACGGGATCCGGTCTGTGCCCACGATCTGGTACTGCTCGTGTCCCTTACCCGCTATCAGGACCACATCTCCACGGCCGGCTTCGGCAACCGCAGCAGCGATGGCGGCCCGGCGGTCGGGCTCTACCGTGTAATCGGCCTCTTCGGGTATACCGGCCACTATCTCCTCGATGATCAGGTCGGGGTCTTCGCTGCGCGGGTTGTCGCTGGTGACGATAACCCGATCGGCCCCCAGCGCGGCGATACGGCCCATAAGCGGGCGCTTGCCGCGGTCACGGTCCCCCCCGCAACCGAAGAGGACTATCAACCGGCCCGCAGCCACGTCACGGCAGGCCTGTAGTGCCACCCGCAGCGCCTCCGGTTTGTGCGCGTAGTCGAGCAGGATCGCCACTCCCTCTGGGGCCGGCAGGCGCTCCATCCTCCCCTCCACGCGCCCTATCCGGGAAAGTGCCCTTGCCGTATCGGACAAGGAGATGCCGGCTACACAGCCCACGGCGGCCGCCACCAATAGATTCTGCACGTTGAACGCCCCGAGCAGCGGGCTGTTCACGACGGCGGAGGAACCTGCGTAGCCCAACTCGAACCGGAGCCCGTCCGAGTCGACCTCAATCGAATCGGCCGTTACATCCGCATCGCCGTCCAGGCCCGCGGTAACCACCGGTGCTTCCACCTCCGCGGCGAGCCGGGCCCCGGCCGGGTCGTCGATGTTTATGACCGCTGCTGCCCCCTGTTTGCGATAGCGGGTCAGCAGCATGGTTTTGGCCGCCAGGTAATCCTCCACCGACTTGTGGAAATCGAGGTGATCCCGACCCAGGTTCATGAAGCATGCCACATCGAATGCCATTCCCTCCAAACGCCCCAACGCCAGGCCGTGGCTGCTCACCTCCAGCACCGCCACCGCGTCTCCGGCGGCGAGCATATCCGCCAGTAGAGCCTGTATATCCACCGATTCCGGCGTGGTGAAAGGTGCGTCCCGGCGCTGGCCACCTACCAGATACTCGACCGTCCCGATCATCCCCGCACCCGCCTCCTCCGTCTCAAGCAGGCCGCGGACCAGATGACCGGTCGTTGTCTTCCCGTTCGTACCGGTGATACCCACCGTGAACAGCCTTTCCCCGGGGTTGCCGTAGAAGGCGGCCGCAAGCCTGCCCATACTCCAGCGCGTGTCTTCGACCCGGATCTGGGGCAGCTCCACCTCCACCGGATGTTCTACAAGTGCTCCCATCGCACCGGCTGCTGAGGCCTCTTCCAAATAGCTGTGTCCATCAGCTCGGCTGCCGTGGATGGCGACGAACAGGTCTCCGGCCTTGACGCGGCGGCTATCGTAAGCGATACCCTCCACCTCGAGACTCCGCAGCTGTTCCCAGCCGGTGGCCTCTTCATGCAGGCCGGCGAATTGGAGCATGGTCTCCAAACGCATTATCCCCCCTGCCCTTTCGCGCGGGCACGCACCTGCACGGTTGAACCCGGCCGAACCTCTCTCCCAGGAGGCGGATCCTGAGTCGATACAACCCCGCTGCCTTCGACACTGAGCACCAGTCCGAGAGCGGATGCCCGGGCGGCGGCCTCGCGCAGGGTAAGGCCCTTCAGGTCAGGAACGAGGGGAGCAGGCCGGCGATGCACAACAGTGGGCGAATCGAGATGGAGTACCACCACGTGGCCCTCCTCGGTCTCCGTTAACGGTTCGGGCTGCTGGGCGAGCACTGTCGGACCATTGCCTACATACCGAACCCGAAGGCCGCGCCTGCTCAGCGCCCTTCCCGCCTCGGCGGCCGGCCAGCGTCTCAGGTCGGGAACAAGGGGGGCGGGCTGGTCCACCACCTGGTGAACCGAAGGCTGCAGCCCCGGCAGGGGACATTCCGTATGACACATCAGGCGACGGACCGTCCGGGCGAAAATGGGGGCAGCGACCTCGCCGGCGTAGATGGGGTAGGCGGGTTCATCCACCACTACCAGCAGCAGGAACTCAGGATCGTCGGCCGGCAGGAATCCACAGAAACTCGAAATGTATGAACCGGCTTCGTAGCTGCCGGCTACCGCCTTGCGGGCAGTACCCGTCTTACCGGCGATTTCCAGGCCGGCCACCGTCGCCCTGTCCCCGGTTCCGCTTGCCACCGCCTCTTACAATAACCCCCGAAGCATGGCCGAGGTTTCCTCATGCATGACCTTCCGTATGAGCTGCGGGCCACCAACGCGGTGCCACCGCCCCCTCTCGTCCTGGATCGATCCCACCAGGTAGGGGCGCAGCAGACGGCCGCCGTTGCACACCGAGGCATATGCCATGGCGATCTGTAGTGCGGTTACGGAGAGTCCGTAGCCGATAGAGAGGCTCTCCAGTGCCGGCCCGCGCCACTCGGGCAGACGCCGGAGCAGCCCGGATGCTTCCCCAGGCAGGTCCAGGCCACTCGCCTGTCCGAAACCGAGGCCGCGGGCGTAGCGGTACATCATGTTCGGCCCCACGTGGCGGGCAATCTTCACGGTCCCCACGTTGCTCGAGTATTTCAGCACCTCGCCCAGGCTCATTCTGCCGCGCGGCCGCGTGTCACGTATCTCGGAGTCCACCACCTGGATGACCCCATTGCCGCCATCGATCGTGTCGGCGGTGGTATAGCGCCCTGAATCGAACGCGGCGGTGAAAGTGATCACCTTCAACACCGATCCCGGTTCGAAAGAATCGGTGATGGCACGGTTTCTTCGATCCTCCGGCCCGACGGTTCCCGGAGTGTTCGGGTCGAAGGTCGGCCAGTTGGCCATGGCCAGCACGGCGCCGGTGCTGGGATTGAGCACGATGGCGACTCCCCCTTTCGCACCCGACTGCTGGATGCCGAAGGCCAACTCTTCCTCCAGCACCTCCTGCACGACCCCATCCAGGGTCAGGCGAAGAGTCATGCCGTCCAGTGGCTCTTCCCGTACCTCCTCCATCCCCGGGATCGGAGCACCTGTTGCATCGAGCTGCTGCACGAGACGGCCCGGCCGGCCGCGAAGCTGATCCTCATACTGCAGCTCCAGCCCCTCGATGCCCTTACGGTCTACATCAGTATATCCGAGTACGTTGGCGGCAAGCTGGCGGCGCGGGTATGCACGCCGGTATTCCTCCACCACCTCCAATCCTGGAGGCAGCAGGTATGGAAGGGGCGGTTCCGTGGCCAGGTCCACCTGACGGGCTACGTAGAAGAAGCGATCGTGGCTGGTGATCTCGGCGATCCAGTGATCGCGGCTCTCTCCCACCATCAGAGTAAGCAGATCCGCGACCTCATCCCGATCCTGAACCAGGCGTGGATGCACACCTACCGTGTGGAGAAGGCGATCCCCGGCGAGCAGGTGTCCACGCCGGTCCACGATCCTCCCCCGCCGCGGTTGCAGCACCACCTCGCGGTGGTGCTGCTCTTCCGCCCTCTCCTGATAGTAGGCATTGCGCAGCACCTGGATATCGGTGAGCCGGTATACAATACCTACCCACCCCGCAAGAAGCAGGAGGGCCAATAGCCGGAGACGTCCGCGGTGCAAGGGGGCATCTCCTATCACCTCAAGGCCCTCCTGAAGAATCGGCCACGGCCGCCTGGCCGGCCTGCGCGGAAGAGCCCAGATGACGCTGGAGGCTCTCGGCAGCCATGACGAACGCATTTTCGACATAGGTCCAGAAAGAACCACCCCGGCGTGTGGCCGCCGGTAGCACCGCCAGAACCGCTGTCTGCCCCTCGGGAAAGACCATTCCCAGGCGCTGCCCGGCCAGCTCGATCACCCGCCCGCCCCGGTTATCTTCCGCGATCTCAAGCCCCAGGCGGTCAACACTTCGCTGCAGCGCCTCGCAGGCCCTGTGCAGTTCCTCGACCCTGTCCGCCAGCACAAGCGTGCGATTCATACCGTGAACATGGATCAGGCTGAGCAGAAAGAGGGCGGCGATAGACAGGCCGAGGCGGCGGCCCCGGGACAACCTTACTGGATTCTGAGGCCATGTTCGGCGGATCAACGGTTCCCTCTTCCGGCTCACTCCTCGCCCTCCTCCACAGTTTGTTCCATAGTTCGTTCCGCCGCCCTCAGGCGGGCACTTCGCGCCCTCGGATTGACTGAAATCTCCTCCTGCGAGGCCCGAACAACCCGCCGGGTCAGAATCCTCAGCCGGACCGCGGCACCGCACGTGCACACCGGGAAGTCGGGCGGGCAGGTGCATCCCCGAGCCTCGTCGACAAAGAACTGCTTCACCCGCCGGTCCTCGAGGGAATGGTAGGCGATGACCACCATCCGGCCTCCTGGTCGCAGTGCGTCAAGCGAAGCGGTCAGGGCCGCTTCGAGCTGGCCCAACTCGTCGTTGACCTCGATCCGCAGGGACTGAAAGAGCTGACTCAGCACCTTTACCCGGCGGCGGGCGGGAGTACGTTCCTCGACCAGCCTTGTCAATTCTCCGCTGCGCACGACAGGTGCCCGGCGGCGGGCATCGGCCACCGCACGGGCCAGCCCGCGGGCACCAGGCACCTCCCCCCCTTCACGGAAGATGCGGATCAGCTCCTCTTCGGTGCACGAAGCCAGTAGATCGGCGGCAGATGTTTCAGAGCCGGGGTCCATGCGCATGTCGAGCGGGGCATCCTCCCGGTAGGTGAATCCCCGCGACGGGTCATCCAGCTGCCGGGATGAAACACCCAGGTCGAGCAGGATCCCGTCCAATGGAAGCATGCCCTCCCGCTCGGCCTCCTGCACCAAATCGC
>JAUVWC010000056.1 GCA_030604325.1 Candidatus Zixiibacteriota bacterium
CTTCAACCTCAACACCCAGTTCGGCGAGCGCGGCTCTGGCGGCTTCCTGCTGGGCCTGTTTTTTAGAATCCCCCTCGCCCTCACCCAGTACGTACTCGTCGAGCAGCACTTCTACAGTGAAAATCTTATCGTGGTCCGGTCCCTCCTCCTGTTTTGTGCGGTAGACCAGGCGTCCTGCTTTCTGCTTCTGTACATATTCGAGGAGTATGCTCTTGTAGTTGCGGTAGCCGGGCGTGCGGGTCACTATCGAGAGTTCCCGAATCAGTCTGCGCACTATTATACGTTGTACGGCTTCGTAGCCGCCGTCCAGATAGACCGCGCCAAACACCGCCTCCAGTGCATCTGCCAGTATGCTCGGCCGGGTTCTCCCGCCTGTAGCCTCTTCATTCTCCGAAAGCAGAAGAGCCCCGCCGATGCCAAGATTGCGCGCCGTCCACTGGAGGGTAGGACGGGAAACCAGGAGGGATTTGAGTTCGGTCAATTCCCCTTCAGACTTATCGGGAAACCGCAAGAAGAGCTCGTGGGCCACTACCAGGTCGAGGACCGAATCACCCAGGAACTCGAGCCGTTCATTCGAGGTGAGGCGGTCCTCCCCACGCACTCCGATAAAAGACCGGTGGGAGAGGGCCTCTTCCAGGAGGTCGGGATCGTGAAATTGATAATCGAGCTCCCGCTGCAGCATCTCGGTGGATGCCGGGGCAGAAGCCGGCTTATGCTTCAGCCGCCGCCAGAGGCGGCGTGGATTAAGTTTCGTCGTGGAATCGCCTCACAGCGAGAGTCACGTTGTGCCCCCCGAAACCAAAGCTGTTACTCAACCCCACCTCCAACGCCCGTTCGATAGAGGCATTGGGGGTGTAGTTCAGCGCACACTCGGGATCGGGGTATTCGTAATTGATAGTAGGGGGAATCTTGCCCTCCCGAAGGGTCATCGCAAGTAAATTGAACTCCAGCGCACCGCTTGCTCCCAACAGGTGACCCGTCATCGACTTCGTGCTGCTTATGCTCAATTCCTTCGCGCGCTTGTCAAAGAGACGCTGGATAGCTTTACTCTCCACTTCGTCGTTAAGGGGCGTGGAAGTACCATGGGCGTTGATGTAGTCTATTTCCGCCGGCTCGATACCCGCCATCCGCAACGCCATCTCCATGCTACGGACCGCCCCCTCACCGTCGGGCTCGGGTGCAGTCATATGATAGGCGTCAGCGGTCATGCCACCGCCCACAAACTCGGCATATATTTTTGCTCCACGCTCTTTGGCATGCTCCATGGTCTCCAGCACGGCAATAGCTGCTCCCTCTCCAATGACGAAGCCGTCCCTTTCGGCGTCGAAGGGGCGACTGGCCCGTTGCGGCTCGTCATTGCGGGTACTCATAGCTTTCATCCGGCAGAACCCGGCCATAGCCAGGGGCGTGATCGGCGCCTCACAGCCACCGGCCAGAACCACATCGGCGTACCCAAGCTGGAGCAGGTTGTACGCGTCCAGCAGGGCGTGAGCCGACGAAGCGCAGGCTGACACAGTGGCATAGTTGGGGCCTTTCAACCCGTGGCGGATACTCAGATCCCCGGCTGCCATATCGATGATCATCATCGGAACGAAAAAGGGGCTTACCCGGCCCACACCCCGCTTAAAGAGTGTGAAGGCCTGGTCTTCCAGAACGTGGATACCGCCGATGCCCGAGGCGATTACGGTCCCTACGCGATACGGATCTTCAGCTTTCAGGTCGAGGGCGGAGTCCTCCAATACTTCATTACAGGCCGCATTGGCATAATGCAGGAAAGGATCGGAGCGGCGGACTTCTTTCTTGTCCATCGCCACCGCGGGATCGAAACCGGATATCTCTCCGGCAATTTTGGTGGTGAAGTCGGTAGTGTCAAATCGTGTTATATTGCCGATCCCATTCTTGCCCTCCAGCGCTGACTGCCATATCTCGCCCATTGTCAGACCTGTAGGTGCAACTGCGCCCAAGCCTGTGATGACTATTCTGTGATGCAACGGTCTACTCGTATTCCAACCCGATGGGTGATTATCCCGGAGCACTACCGCCGGGTCTATACGGCTTTACTTAATCGCCTAGGTGCTCGGACAGGTGAGTGACAGCATCACCGACGGTGGTCATCTTCTCGGCGTCCTCATCGGCAATTTCGATGTCGAACTCCTCCTCGAAAGCCATGACCAGTTCGACGGTGTCCAGTGAGTCCGCACCAAGGTCATCGACGAAGGAGGTCTCGGGTGTAACCTGACTGGCATCTACGCCGAGCTGTTCGACGATGATGTTCTTGACGCGTTCCTCAATACTCGCCATTCGCTCTTCCTCTCACGTATCATAGGGCTGATGATTCATGCCCATTCACAGTTACCGGACGGGCGACACTGGGCTCCCAGACGGGAACAACCCACCCGCATATGCGGTCGTGCCGACGAGAAGATTCCGGCCAAATATAGTGTCCACCGGCGGCTCTCCGGTCAAGCACTCCGTGCTGTGATCGCCTCGGTGGCTTTTTCCAGATCCTCAGGCTCGGCCGCACCCGTGGACCACGCCCCCTCAACGCATCGCCGCAGCAGCCCCTGCAGAATACTGCCAGGACCGCATTCAACGTAGATAGTGGTCCCCATACGATCCAGTTCCCGCATCGACTCCATCCACCGTATCGGATATACGATCTGCAGGCCCAGCAACTCCCGGATCTCCTCCGGCCGTACTGCCGGACGGGCAGTTACGTTCGTCACTACCGGCACCTCCGCCTGTCCTATCTCTATCTGACGGAGCGTCTGGCGGAGCGGCTCCACGGCGCTCTCCATCAAGGGGGAGTGGAAGGCCCCGTGTACCTTCAGCCTTACTACTTTGCGGGCCCCGGCCTGCCGACACATCTCACTCGCTTTCTCCACGGCCTTCTTCTCGCCCGAGATGACCGTCTGCTCCGGCGCATTGTAATTCGCCGGCTGAACGATTCCCACACGGGAGGCCTCCTCGCACACCTTGCGCACCTTCTTCGAATCCAGCCCGAGGACCGCCGCCATCCCTCCCGGCTGTGACTGCCCGGCGGCCTGCATCGACTCTGCCCGTACCTTCACTGCTTTAAGAGCATCGGCAAAGCTGAAAGCCCCGGCGATTACTAGTGCCGAGTACTCCCCGAGACTGTGGCCGGCGGCGAAGTCGGGCACGATCCCCCTCTCGGCAAGCAGGATTGCCACCGCAACACTGTGCACCATTACAGCCGGTTGGGTATTCCTCGTTTGAAGAAGTTCCTCCTCCGGCCCCTTGAAAGAAATCTTGCCGATATTGTAACCAAGAACGTCGGAAGCTTCTTGATACAGTTCCCGCACGATAGGATATCCGCCCTTGTAAAGCGCCTGTCCCATTCCGACATACTGCGCTCCCTGGCCGGGAAATAGGAATGCGATCTTCTCACTCATGGGCTTGTCACGTTGTTGATCTCAGATCGTATTCAGGATCTTCCTCTAGTGTCCCGGAACGACTAAAAAGAAACCACCAGTGACCCCCAGGTAAAGCCGCCACCAAATGCAACCATCATCACCGTTGTTCCTTCTGAGATAAGGCCCCCCTTTCGCGCTTCATCCAGAGCAATGGGGATCGATGCAGCGGAGGTGTTGCCGTATTCGTGCACGTTTATATAGACCTTTTCGGGAGGTATATGAACCCGGGAGGCGGTGGCCTTGATGATGCGGATATTGGCCTGGTGGGTAATGAGCAGGTCGACATCTTCCGGGGTGATGTCGGCCAGCTCTAAAGCCTTCACGGCAGAAGACTCCATGGCCCGAACCGCTGATTTGAAGACCTCTGCTCCCTCCATGTGTATGCTGTGTAGCCGATTATCCACCGTCTCGTAGCTGGCAGGCAGCCGTGTTCCACCCGCCGGCATGTTCAACAGATGGCTCAGGTTGCCATCCGCTCCCAGGTAGGCGGCCATCACTCCCTGTTTTCCATTGCCGGGGACGCAAATGACCGCTCCGGCACCATCGCCGAAAAGCACGCACGTGCTGCGGTCCTCATAGTTGGTAATGCGGGTCAATGTCTCCGCGCCTATAACGCCGATCGTTCCGAACTGGCCGGATGCGATCAGGCTGTTGGCCATCGTGGTGCCATAGATAAATCCGGAGCATGCTGCGCCGATATCGAACGCCGCGATTCCCCCCAGGTCGAGGTGTTGCTGCACCAAGCAGGCGGCGCTGGGAAAGATCATATCAGATGTAGCGGTTGCCACGATGATGGCATCCAGATCACTCAACTCCAGGCCGGCATCCTCAGCGGCGTCCTTCAGCGCAGCCGCAGCCAGATCGCTGGTGTATTCCCCCTCGGAGACGACATGGCGACGCTTCATACCCGTGCGCGCCGTGATCCATTCATCCGACGTGTCCACAATTTTTTCGAGATCCTTGTTGGTGAGGACTCTTTCAGGCACGTAGCGGCCGGTTCCGAGAATGCGACTGGCCCCCCGGGCCTTAGCGTTGAAGGTCGGAGGCATGGATCTTGTCCAATCGAGCTTTGATGTGGTTATTCAACCCTTCCTCGACGATGCGGCTGGCTACTATAACGGCATTCTTGATGGCCTTCGCTGTCGAACCGCCGTGGCAGATGACGAGCACACCGTCGATTCCGAGCATAGGCGCACCTCCGTACTCTTCGTAGTTGAGTTCCCGTTTGAGCTGCTTGAAAACGGGGCTCATGAACAGGGCACCTACCCTGGCCAACGGGCTCTTAGACAAACTACGCTTTACACCCGCTGTCAAGAGGCTGATGATTCCCTCGGTGAATTTCAGGATAACGTTCCCCGTAAACCCATCACAGACCATCACGTCTACCTCACCGGTCAGGATGTCGCGCCCCTGCATATTTCCGACGAAATTAAGGCTGGAGTTCAGAAGATGTTGGTGGGCCTCGACTACCACTTCGGTACCCTTGCCGCTCTCCTCGCCGATAGAGAGCAGACCGATCCTCGGCCGATCAATGCCGAGAACGTGTTCGGCGTACACACTCCCCATAAGGCCGAACTCGGCCAGGTTGGACGGCCTGCATTCGATATTGGCTCCCACATCCAGCACCAGAGCTGTGCCCCGTGCCGAGGGAAACAAGCTGGCGATGGCCGGCCGCGACAGCCCGGGCAGGCATCCCAGGCTATGGAGCGCCGAAGCCATGGCAGCCCCCGTATTGCCGGCCGAAACTACCGCATCCGCCTCTCCGGTACGGTGCATCTCCATGGCAACCGCGATCGAGCTGTCCCGCTTGTGCCGCAGTGCAGTGGACGGGGCTTCATCCATGGCCACGACTTCACTGGCGTTTACGATGTCGATGGGAAGACCACGGAGTAACTTGGAGAAACGCTCCTCGAGAAGGGAGCGGTTACCTACGAGGACCACCTCATAGCGCCCGCGGGCCGAAGCCACCGCTTCGACCGCGCCCGCTACAATCCGTTCGGGGGCATGGTCACCCCCCATGGCGTCGACGGCGATCCTCATCAGGTGATCCGCAGGGGGATCTACACCTCTCGTGGGAAGATAACCTGACGGCCCCGGTAGTAGCCGCAGTTCGGGCAGGCCCGATGAGAGAGCTTCGGCTGGCTACAATGATCGCAGACCCCGAGCGTTGGCGCCTTCAACGCGTCGTGACTCCGCCGTTTTCCGCGTCGCGAAGTGGAATGTCGTCTTTTAGGAACGGCCATCAGCCTGTTCTCCTCGGTTATCTTCGAGAAATGTCTTCAGGGCGTTCCAGCGGGGATCAGCAGGTTCCTGCCCACAGCTACAGCGTGAGAAGTTCAAGTTCGTCCCACACTGCGGGCAGAGTCCCTGACAATCTACACTGCACAGCGGCTTAATGGGAACGGCCAGCATCAGCGATTCCCGAACAGAAGGAGCGAATGAAATCCAGTCGTCCCCGAAGTCGACAGGTGTCTCATCCTCATCCTCCAGCCGGAAGTTGTTATGTCCCATACGGATGACTGCGTCGAAAGCGGCAGTCATATCGCTCTCGTACGGTTCGAGACAGCGCGCGCAGACCAGCGTCGGCTTTGCCGAAATGCCGCCCCGAACCATAATCAACGAACCGGTGAGGTCGAGTGTCAACTCAACAACCACATCGGTGGTGACAACCAGTTGGTCCTCCGGCAGTCCGAGATTGGAACCGAGCTCGGACAAGACCAGGTGGTGCCGGCCTTCGGCCAATCCCCGCAGATCCACCGTGTAGACTTGATCCAACACCGCCATTGTCCCCCTCCGAACATAAAGTGCCCCAATATACAGAGTACTACGGCCGGTAATCAACCGCCCTGAGAGGGGCTCACGGGGAAGAAAAAAAGTGTCTCCCGGATACCATTCTCGACCGAGTCGGAGCCGTGGACGGTATTGACACCAATGTCCTTGCCAAACCTGGCCCGGAGAGTGCCCTCTTCGGCTTCGGTGGGGTCGGTGGCTCCGATCACCCGGCGAAGCTGCTCGACGGCATCGTCACGCTCCAGCGCCATGGCCACGATCGGCCCCCCCATCATATATGTAATCAGATCCTCAAAGAAAGCACGTCCGCGGTGGATGGCATAGAAGGCCTCGGCTTGGGAGCGGGTGAGCCTGATCAGTCTCAATCCACGGATGGTGAATCCTTCCTTCTCAATCCGGGTGATGATGTGCCCGATGTGCGCCTCGGCCACGCCGTCGGGCTTGATAAGTAAACAGGTCAATTCCATCTATTGCCCTGACCTTGTGGGAGAGTCTTCTATCCTGCTTCGCAATGTCGTTTATCTCTATGAAAGAACGTCGGCAACAGTCCGTCCGATCACGGCCGGGCTCTCACATACGTGTACGCGCGCCCGTTGCAGGGCGTCCATCTTTTCGGCGGCGGTCCCGCTCCCCCCGCTGATGATAGCACCGGCGTGGCCCATCCTGCGCCCCGGTGGAGCGGTCTGACCCGCGATGAACGCCACCACCGGTTTATCGAACCTCTCGGCGATATACGTGGCGGCTTCCTGCTCGGCCGTACCCCCGATCTCACCAATCAGAACAACTGCATCGGTATCCTCATCGGCAGCGAACAGCTCCAGCAGGTCGGTAAAGCTTGAACCGATGATCGGGTCACCACCGATGCCGATGGCCGTCGACTGCCCCAATCCGACTTCCACCAGCTGGCCGACCGCCTCATAGGTAAGGGTGCCACTACGGCTGATGATGCCCACCCGGCCGGGTTTGTGGACGAAGCCGGGCATGATGCCGACTTTCGCGTCACCCGGGGTGATGACCCCGGGGCAATTAGGGCCTACCATGTGGCTCCCGGCAGCCTTCACCTTCCACTTGGCCCGTACCATATCCCTTGCCGGTATCCCCTCGGTGATGCACACCACCAACGCAATCCCGGCATCGGCGGCTTCCATAACGGCATCGGCCGCAAAAGGGGGAGGTACGAAAACGACGCTGGTGTTAGCCCCCGTCTGCTCGACGCCTTCCGCGACGGTGTTGAAGACAGGAACACCCAGGTGCTGCTGACCCCCCTTGCCCGGCGTGACTCCGGCCACCACGTTGGTGCCGTACTGCTGCATCCGTTCCGTGTGGAATGTACCCTCACCACC
>JAUVWC010000104.1 GCA_030604325.1 Candidatus Zixiibacteriota bacterium
CAACCAGTACTTCAACCGGAAGAGATACGAGGTGGACGAACCCACCTACGTACAGGTTGGTCCGACCCGCCGTCCCGACGCGAGGGTCGAGCAGATATTCGAACGGCGGGGCCGGTTCATGATGCAGTACCGCAGGGGGCGGCAGCAGGGTCTGGAAGGTGTGGAGATGTTCGAAGATCCCCTCAGGTCGTATTACGAACAGCACCCGGAAGATCTCGAACTCGATATCCTCAATGTCGAAGAAATCCAGCCACTGCAGAGGGTCGATTCACGGAAGTATCGCCATCAATTCATCCTCGCTGAGGCGTGGTCGAACGCGATGGGTGAGGTGGGACCGCGCGGTCCGCAGGGACCGCCCGAAGTGGATGACTTCCCCCGTCAGAGGCGGATGATGGGTGGCATGCGCCCGGGAGATTCACAGGCACCACCCCAGGGTGGTGATGCGCCCAGTCAGCAGCAGATGGAGCGGATGATGGCCATGATGGGCCAGACCTCCCAACAGGTGAAGCTGAGGGACCCGGTGAAGACCGCCAGGCTGATCAAGAAGGTTGCCCACGAGCTCGGCTCCACCCTGGTCGGCATCACCAGATTGAATCCCGACTGGGTCTACCTCTACCCGGTCCGGGGGAGGGGGTTCGAAAACGTTGACGAACCGATCGAGGTGCCGGAGCACTGGGAATACGCCATCGTGGTGGGGACCCCGATGTCGTGGGATCCGATGTACGCCAACCCAAATTACGGCACCTCGAACGATGCCTACTCCCGCTCCCGTATCGTCGCTGCGCGACTCGCCGCCTTCATCAAGTCACTCGGCTACCCGGCCCGGATCCACATACCGGGGACCAGCTATGACCTGATGGTACCGCCGGTCGCCATTGATGCCGGTCTTGGCGAGCAGGGTCGTCACTCGATTATGATCACCCCCGAGCTGGGGTGTAACATCCGCCCGGCGGTTGTGACGACCAACATCCCCGTCGCGACCGACAAGCCGATCGACTACGGGGTGCAGGACTTCTGCCGGCACTGTAAGGTGTGCGCGGAGAACTGTCCGGCCGGGGCTATCTCGATGGGTGACAAGGTCGAAGTCCGGGGGTACCTGCGTTATCAACTCAACCAGTCGAAGTGCCAGAACTTCTGGAACTCCAACCTGGGGAGCATGGGATGCCGCCTCTGCATCAGCGTCTGTCCCTACACCCGGAAGGCGAACTGGCTGCACAGGACTGCCCTCAAGGTGACGGCGAATGATCCCACGAACATCTCCGACAGGGTGCTGACGAGCCTGCAGAAGAGCTTCTACCCGGGACCCGATCCGCAGGAGTACTTCATGCCGTCGATGGGCGGCTCGAACGCCTCGTACCGTGAGCCTCCATGGTGGCTGAAGGCCGAGGATTTCATCGACTTCGAATAGGGGGAGACTCATGGGATTCTTCACAAGCGGTTTCTTCTGGTTCCTGGAGGGTATCCTCTTCTGCATATTCCTGCTGGCGGTCAGGGCCTGGACTCAGGACCGTGAGATCCCGATGACGCCCTGGAAATGGGCGGCACTGGTGGTGTGGGTGTTCTACGCCGGGTTCACCATAGCCTTCATAGGTACAAGCCTCGGGGAGAATGAGGTGAGCGCGGCCGTCAGAGGAGGCATACTGTTTGGGGTCATCGCGGTCGTTGCGGGCGTCGGTTTATGGCGGTTGATCAAGATTGGAAGCGGGAGCGTTGAGCAAGGGACAGCGGCCGATCCGGAAGGGTAGTCTGTATAGATATCTTATCATCATCGTCGCCCTGGCTGTCGCCCTCTGGTACGGAAGGTCGAGGAGCGGGCCCGATCTGGTGCCGCACATGCGGGAGATCTTCCCCCGGGCAGCGGCTTTCGAGCCGTCGAACGGCATCTACGCCATCTTCTCGGAACAGGATACGCTCCTGGGTTGGGCAGCCTCGGGCAGGGCTTCAGGATACGGTGGGCCTCTGCTCGTGGTGGTGGGCGTCGACACGTCGGGAGAAGTGGCCGGCGCCCGGGTGGTGGAGCACAAGGAGACACCGCTCTTCTTCCGCATGGTTAGAGCATCCGCTTTCTTCGGGGCGATAACAGGCAGGTCGTTTGCCGGGATCGATTACGACTACGGTGAGGTGGTAGGAGTGACCGGCGCCACCCGTTCTTCGGAGGCGATCGTCGCCGGTGTCAAGGATGCCATCAGGAGAGTCGCCGGCGATAAGTTCGACATCTACCTGCCTGCTCCCCGATATCCGTTCGAGTTCGGAATCCTGGAGATAGCCATCATCCTGCTGTTTGCGGTGGGTATCGCCTCCAGCTATTTCACAGACTCGCTGCGCGAACTGCTCCGCTGGACGAGCCAGGTGACGGGTCTGGTGATCATCGGCTTCTGGAAGAATTCTCCCATCACCATAGCGAAGATCGTATCACTGCTCTCCGGCTACCTGCCCGATATCCGCTCCAACCTCTCCCTCTATCTGTTGATAGTCGGATTCGTGCTGACGATCCTCATCATGGGAAGGAGCGTGTACTGCACGCATATCTGTCCCTTCGGCGCGGCCCAGCAGTTCATCAATCTCATCGGCGGAAAGAACGTCAGACTGCCGGCCTGGTCCGTCAGGCTGATGACCGCCACCCGCAACCTGATCGTCTTCGCTGCGGTGCTGGCCGCCCTGGCGGTGGCCCGTCCCGCCCTGGCGAGCTACGAACCCTTCGCCGCCCTCTTCGCGCTGCGGGGGACGATACTACAGTGGGTGCTGCTGCTGGTGGTCCTGCTTTCTTCACTGGCTATCAGGCGGCCGTGGTGCAACTTTTTCTGTCCGGTACAAACATGTAGAAGGGTTCTCCAAGGAATCAGGAGGAAGGGTGCCGACCTGCCGGAGGCCAGTTATTGTGAATGAGGACCGGGGAAGAAAGATCACTATCCGTGACATCGCACTGGCGTTGTTCATGCTCGTCGCCAACGGCCTGATCATCGGGATCCTGGTGCAGGCCTTTCTGTCGGCCGGATAGGAGTAGAAGGTACCGGATAGGAGTAGAAAGTAGGGGATATGCGTTCTATCAGGCGTCTGCCATTTGCTCGGTACTTGAAGATATTCTCCTATTGGGTCAGTAACTTTCTCACCGGTAAGGATCTATATCCTTTCTACGCTTCGTTCAAGGTCACCAGCCGCTGTCATTTCCGCTGTCACTTCTGTGATATGTGGCAGAATCCCCATCCCGATCTGACAACCGGAGAGGTCAAAAGCGTTCTCGCCAACCTGGGCCAGTCGAGCGTTATGCTGGTTTCGCTGGAGGGAGGGGAGCCGCTCATGAGACCCGATATCGGTGAGATTCTGGCCTACGCCTCCAGGCAACCTTTCTATCTCCTGTTTACCACTTCCGAGACGAATCTGTCCGACTATCCGCTGGCGGAATACGGCAAGTACATTGACTTCCTGCACATTTCCATCGATGAGGGTCACCGCAATCTGGAGATGTTCGACGAGCTGGAGGCCTACAAGGTCTGGGGGCCGGAGGTTTCCGTGCAGACGGTAGTCACCGCACAGACTCTGCCCGAGCTGAATAGAAAGGTTGAACGCTGCCACCAGGCGGGCGTGACAATCGTCGTCATGCCGGCGGTAGAGCTGGACGGCGGCGACCATTATCCCGATCCGGCGGCCTTGAGAGAATCCGTGCTGAGGTTGAAGGAGCTCTATCCCGGCACGATTCTCACACCGGACGGCTTTCTGAAGGCCATCAACCGCCGGCACGGGTGTTCCACCGCCTCCATCATCATCCGTTCGGACGGGGCTCTTTATTATCCATGCCGCGTTCTGGAGACCTCGGTCGGGAATCTGGTCGAATCGGATCTGCTCGATCTATTGAGAAGTGAGGATGGGGAAGAGGCCAGAAAGGTGATGGCGAAATGCGGCCGGCGTTGCGGATGGTATCAGTACTTCGCCATACGGTCCTACATGGATCCGAGAGAGGCTATCCCCCTGTTATTAAAGCATCTCAGGTGAATATCTGGATCTTAACGGGACGGATGTGGGAAGCAGAACCGGTCAGCAGATGCGGGGAAGCAGTTCCCCGGCCGGCATGTCCACTATCCTTGTTCCCCCGATGCCGGTCTCCATCAGCACTCGGCCTCCAGGTTCGGCTTCCACCCTCCCGATGCGGCACGCGTCCCTGCCGTAGTCGTTCCTCCTCATCGCATCCAGCACTGTAGATGCACTCTCCTCGGGAACGAACGCCACCAGCTTGCCTTCGTTGGCGAGGTGCAGCGGATCAAAGCCGAGAAGCTCGCAGGCGCCCTCGACCTCCTCCCGCACCGGGATCTGTTCCTCCGTCAGAACGACAGCTACCTCGCTCTGGCGGGCGATCTCGTTCAGGGTGACGGCCACACCCCCCCGCGTCGGATCCCGGAGCGTGTGCACCTCGGCACCGGTGGCATAGATCGCCTCCACCAGGCCGGAGAGGGGGGCGATGTCAGAGACGATCTCGGTGTTGAAGGCCAGCTCTCCCCTCGCCGCCAGCACGGCTATGCCGTGGTCGCCGATGGTTCCCGACAGCAGTACAGCATCGCCGGCACGGGCGTTGGAGCCGCTCGTCTGTCGGCCGGACGGCACACGGCCCACTCCGGTGGTGCTGATGTAGACGCCGTCCACCTGGCCGTGTTCGGCCACCTTGGTATCTCCCGCCACGACGATGACGTCGGACTCGTCCGCCGCCTGCCGCATCGACCGGACAATCCTCTCCAGGTCCGCGGTGGCGAAACCCTCCTCCAGGATGAAGCTCGCCGTGATCCACAGCGGCCGGGCCCCTACCATGGCGAGGTCGTTGACGGTGCCGCAGATGGCCAGCCGCCCGATGTCACCACCGGGGAAGAAGAGGGGACGCACGATATGGGCGTCGGTGGTAACCGCCAGAGAATCTCCTTCTTCTAAGGCCGGGCGCAGAGGAGGGATGGCGGCGTCGTCGCCGCGCAGGAGGGTGGGATTGCCGAGGATGGGGTAGAAGACGTGCTCGATCAGCTCTGCGGTCAGCTTGCCGCCGCTGCCGTGACCCAGCGTGATCTGGTCGTGGTGGGTCAGAGGCATGGGGCAGGTGAGTTCGGGGCCGCCGGCCTGTTCCTTTTCGTTCCCGTTTACCGTCACGTTCTGGAAGTTCCTCCACGAGTCTGTGAGTCCCCCCGCCCGTAGTGATAGTAGGCCGCGCAGGCGCCCTCCGAGGAGACCATGGTGGCTCCCAGGGGATGTTCGGGGGTGCAGTCACCGCTGAACGCCGGGCAGTCCGGCGGCTTTTTGCGGCCCTGCAGGATCTCGCCGGAGATGCATATTGGTGATTCCTCCGTCTCGAGCGAGCCCACCTCGAACAGCCTCTCGGCATCGAAGTCGGCGAACTCCTCCCGCAGCCGCAGGCCGCTGGCAGGGATCTCACCGATGCCGCGCCACTTGCGGTCGCACGGTTCGAACACCTTGCTGATCAGTTCCTGGGCCGGGCGGTTGCCTTCAAGGGTCACGGCCCGGCTGTATGCGTTCTCGGCCTCGGCCCGGCCCTCTTCCAACTGGTGCACGGCGGCACTGATCCCGCGGGCCAGGTCGAGCGGCTCGAAACCGGTGACCACAATGGGTACCCTGAACTCTTCGGCAATAGGCGGGTACTCCCAGTAGCCCATGACGGTGCACACATGTCCGGCGGCGAGGAAGGCCTGCACCCGGTTGCCG
>JAUVWC010000196.1 GCA_030604325.1 Candidatus Zixiibacteriota bacterium
AGATGAGGGCTACACAGCAAAGATCCGTGAGTACACGACGGAGCCTTTCTTCCTGACCCCGTATGTCGACTACCTGCCGGCCTCCGACACGGTGCCCACGGTGGAGGATGTGCTCGGCCATATCGCCGGCGCCCCCGATGTGTTGAGCTACTCGCACGAGGTGCACCGCTACATGCGGGCGGTGGCCGAGGCCTCTCCCCGAGTGAAGGTGTTCACCATCGGGGAGAGCGAGGAGGGCCGGGAGATGATCCTGGTGGTAGTATCCAGCGAGGAGACTATCCATAATCTGGACCGCTACAAGGAGATCAACGGCCGACTGGCCGATCCGCGCACCCTCACCGACGATGTGGCGAATAGGCTGATCAACGAGGCCAAGCCGATGTACTGGGCCACCGGTGCCCTCCACTCGGGGGAGACCGGCTCGCCGGAGATGCTGATGGAGCTTGTCTACCGGCTGGCGGTGGACGAGTCCCCCTTCATCCGCGAAATCCGCGACAACCTGATCTTCATGACCACTCCCGTGGTCGAGCCGGACGGCCGCGACAAACAGGTGGACCTGCACATGGCCCGGCGCAAGGACCCGGACGCCAGTGTGTCCTCGCGGCTGATCTACTGGGGCAAGTACGTTGCCCACGACAACAACCGCGACAACATCGGGCTCTCTCTCAACCTCTCCCGGCATGTCGCCAGGACCTACCTGGAATACCACGCCCAGGTGATGCACGACCTGCACGAGTCGATCGCATACCTCTACGTCTCCACCGGCACCGGCCCCTACAACGCCTGGATCGACCCGATCCTCGTGAATGAGTGGTACGAGATCTCCTTCGCCGAGGTCAGCGAGATGACACGGTTGGGGGTGCCGGGGGTGTGGACCCACGGTTTCTACGACGGCTGGACGCCCAACTACATGACTTACGCCGCCAACGGCCACAACGCCATCGGGCGCTTTTACGAGACCCAGGGGGCGGGCAACGCCAGCACGCGGCAGATCTCATCGAGCAGCACGCGGGCGTGGTACCGGCCTAACCCGCCGGTGCCCCGCGTGATGTGGTCTATACGCAATAATACCAACCTCATGCAGAGCGGAATGCTCATCGCTATCCATCATGTGGCCACCAACCGGGTCAAATTCATGGAGAACTTCTACCTGAAGGGAAAACGCTCGGTGGCCAAGGCGGTCAATGAGGGCCCGGCCGCCTACATCTTCCCCGCCGATGAGCCGCGACCCGGCCTCCAGGCCGATCTGCTCAACCTGTTGGTGATACAGGGGGTGGAGATCCACCAGGCGAGCCGTGATTTCCAGGTGGGGGATGAGGAATACCCCGCGGGCAGCTACATCATCCGCATGGACCAGCCCTACTCGCGCATGGCCGACATGCTGCTCGACCGCCAGTATTTCAACGTCAACGATCCAAGGCCGTATGATGATGTGGGTTGGATGATGGGACCGCTTTTCAACGTGAACGCGGTCCGGGTGGAGGATGTCTCTGTGCTGGAGACCCGCATGCAGCTGGTGGAGGGAATGATCACGGTCGACGGCGGGGTGGCCAGCCTCTCCCGCCGCAGACCGGTGGCCTACCTGATCAACCACACCGCCGACAATCCGCTGGCGACTTTCTGCTTCCAGGCCACCGACCTGAAAATGGAAGCGGCAGAGGAGTCATTCTCAGTCGAGGACCAGCAGTTCAACGCCGGCACCTTTATCCTCAAAGTTGTGGACAATCCAGCCGACCTCGAGGCCCGCCTGAGGGCGGCCGGCACCGAGTACGGTTTCACCGCCTACGGCGTCTCGGCCCTGCCGGAGGTGCCCACCCACGAGGTGGACCGGCCGCGGGTGGCGCTGATGCACACCTGGCAGTCCACCCAGACCGAGGGATGGGTCCGCATCGCTCTCGATTCCGAGGAAATCCCCTACGATTACATCTCGGTACATGAGGTACGCGATATTCCCAACCTGCGCGACCTGTACGATGTGATCATCTTCGGTCCCTCCTCGAGCAATGTGATAAGCACAATCAACGGCCTCGCTATGACCGGCGATCCGATCCCGTGGAAGAAGAGTGAGCTGACGCCGAATATCGGTGTGCAGGACGAGACCGACGACATAAGAGGTGGTCTGGAGTTGGAAGGCGTGCTCCACCTGCGTGACTTCATCCAGGAGGGCGGGGTATTCGTCACACTCACCAGCAGCTCGGCCCTACCTATCCACTTCGGTTTCGCCCGGGGTGTCTCCATCAGCCAGCCGGAGGACCTGTGGGCGCGCGGGGGAGTCTTTAAAGCTACCGTTACCGACCAGCGCAGCCCCATCGTCTACGGGTACGGCGATGAGCTGGGTGTTTACTTCAGCACGTCGCCCGTTTTCAGCGGGGGTATGGCCGGCGCCGGCCGCTTCCGCAGAGGGGGGGTTGGGGGCAGGCCGTCGGGCCGCGGTAGCCTCGATGACCCCGACCGGCCGCAGGGGCGCCCGCGTGATATGGGACAGCGCAGTATCGAGGAGTGGCGCGAACAGCAGCGGGCCGAGCGGGAGCAGGAAGAGGAGGAGCCGAGTGGACGTGAACGGTTCGGCCAGGTGAGAGCGCGCCCGCGCACTATCCTCCGTTTCAGCCAGAATGTGGATGACCTCCTCATCAGCGGCGGCCTGGACAATGGGGAAGGGCTGGCCGGTGCGCCGGCGGTCGTAGACGCCCCGTTTGGGGACGGGCACGTCGTCATGTTCAGCATCAACCCCATGTGGCGGGGCCAGACGCACGGCTCCTACTTTCTCGTATTCAACACGCTGCTGCACTACGGCAATCTGAGTGCGGGCACGGGCCCAGGCGGACGCTAGAAAGGACAGGCAGACTGCTAACTTAAACACTCTGTCCGGAAGTTATCCAGAACGACCCCCATCCCGTTCCTTCATCCGCTGGTAGACGAGCGGGAGGATAATCAGCGTAACCAGGGTGGAGGTGAACAGCCCTCCGACCACTACCGTGGCCAGCGGCCGCCAGATCTCCGCCCCCGGCCCCCTGGCCAGCAGCAGCGGCATAATCCCGAAGATAGTCGTAAATGTCGTCATGAGGACGGGTCTCAGCTTTATGTTGATCCCCTGCATAACGGCATCTTTTACCGAGTTGCCTTTGAGAATACTACGGTGAAAAGCTGAGAGCAGTACCAGGCCGTTTTCCAGGGCGATCCCGAATATAGCGATGAATCCGATTGAAGCCGGAACGCTCAGGTAAAGACCTGACAGTTTGAGGGCCACAACCCCGCCGGTAAGAGCCAGGGGGATGTTGATGAGTATGATGAGGACTTCCTGCAGGGAATTGAAAACGGTGAACAGCAGCAGAGCGACCAGAGCGAAGGTAATCGGAGTGATGAGCGCCAGGGTGCGGTTGGCGCGCTGTTGCAGCTCGAACTGCCCTCCCCATTTAACGATGTACTCGGGCGGAAGGGGAACGTTGGCTTCGATCGCCCGCCGGGCCTCGGCCACAAAGCTGCCGATATCCCTTCCCCGGATGTTGCACTGGATGGTGATGAACCGCTTGTTGCCCTCCCTGTTTATCACCCGCGCCCCCTCGACCTCGTTGACTGAGGCCAGCAGCTGCAGCGGTATCCGGCCGCCGCCGGGCAGGCTGATGAGCAGGTTGTCTATCTGCTCAATCTCGTTCCTGAACTCGGGCTTGAATCTCAGGAAAATGTCAAATCGTCTCTGCTCCTCGAAGACTTTGCCGATAGTGGTACCCCCGATCGCCGCTTCTATCGTCTCCTGGATATCACCGATATTCAGGCCGTAGC
>JAUVWC010000071.1 GCA_030604325.1 Candidatus Zixiibacteriota bacterium
GATCCTTTCAACGGTCACCTCCAAAGGTCATAACCGCCAGCAGCCGCAGGCCGATCCAGCGGTTTGTCCAGCGATCCACGTATGGATCGTGTCGAAATTCTGCTTCAAACTCATGAAAAGCTAGTCCGACATCTATCGCAAAAGCAGGGGTAAGAGGAATTACCCACCCAACCGCACCACTCCAACCCATCGCCCAACCCGAATTCCCCTTATCGTCTCCTGGATACACCAGACTCTCACGAACTAGCACTTTTTCAGGCTCACTTTCTGGAAGCTCTCTTTCCACCCATTTAACTGCTTCCAATCTATGCCTATACCCCCCGAGGGCCATCTCGGCATACAGACCTCGCTGCCACGATTTTCCACTCCTCCACCGAATCCCCAGGTTCCAAGCCGCTATATCATTGCCCCCTTCGACTACCTCATCCGCAGAAAACCGGTCGGCAGCAGCAACGTCAATTCCGAAAGCAGGAAACGACGCCTGTACAAACACACCCCAGTGCCGCAATGGACTATAAGAAAACCGCTGCGTCAGCGCTGTACCCGACGTCGCGAACACAGTGTTCTCATCTGGATTCTGCTCTGCCAGATTCCCTATTGGTACCACAAGGGCGACCCCGACCGAGATCGCCATCGGATCGGCTTTAGGTGGGGGCAGCTGTGCGTGGCAAACACCGGCCGCGGCCGCATCTATTGCGCATGTGAGAACCAGTACAGCAGCAGTCTTCCGCATTCGGAGCCGGGGCCCCGTCTTCAATAGGATCACGTCTTCTACTCCACCAGAGCCGTTTCGGTCTCTTCGATTGCCTCCTCCTCGGAGACCGCCTTGGCCTGTGAAGGGAAATAGACCTGGTCGAGGATGCTCTTGACTACCACCGCCGCCGGCACAGCAAAAAAGACACCCCAGAACCCCCACAAGCTCCCGCAGATCAGAATGGCCAGGATGATGGCTATGGGGTGTATGTTTGTTTCCCTGCCGATAATGACGGGCGTGAGGTAGTTGGCGTCCACAGTCTGAATTACCAAGTATGCGAATAAGGTGCCAATCCCACCCGAAAGGCCCCACTGGATCAGGCCCACCACTACCACGGGGATTCCCACCGCTATCGCACCGACATAGGGAATGAAGGTGGAGAGTCCGGTCAGAATCCCCAGCAGGAGGAAAAAGTCCAATCCGATTACCCAGTAAACCGCAGTGGAAAGTAGAAAGAGGAGAAAAACTACGATGAACTTCCCTTTGATGAATTTGCCCATCTGCCGGTCGATATCCGCCAGAACCGTGCGCACGGTTGCATTCTGCAGACCGGGAATCAGCCGGACTATGTAGCTCCAGATATGCTCCTTATCCTTGAGGATGAAGAATACGAGGAAAGCCACGATCACCACGTTCACCATGCCGCCGATCGTGCCGCGGGCCCAGGCCAGCAGAACCGTGACCAGGCCGCCCAGCAGGCTCTCCACCTGAAGAGAAAGTGAGTCGAAGAATTCAAAGGCCGTGGTTCCCGGGAAATACTGCGGATACTCGGCCTGCATCTCTCCAATCCAGATATTCGCCTTGGTGATCAGGCTGGGAATCTGGTTGGCCAGCGAGTTGAGCTGTTCGACCACGGTGGGGACGATGGAAAAGATGATCAGTGCCACAAGAAGGAGCGTTCCCAGCATTACCAGCACGATGGCCAGCAGGCGGGGAACACGCCATCGTTCCAGGCGCAGGACGAGTGGATCGAGTAGATAGGCAACGACACCGGCGGCGAAGAAGGGCACAAGAGCACCGGAGAACCATACCAGCACAACTAGAGCGAAGACGACCAGCCCCACTAAAACCCACGATCGTGGTTCCCGAATCCTTTTGCGCCAATCAGTCATAAAGCTCGACCTTTGCGTTGACGAACAGCTGAGCTACCGATAGCCTTCCGTTGTCCTCATGCTGGGTCTCAGTTCAGTATACGGACCGTAGCCGTCAAATGTCGACCTTGGTTGATAAGAAAACGGGACCTTTGTTGAAGAACACTATCCGTACTCCGCTAGGCATTCTCTCCGTAATCCTGCTGCTTCTTGCAGGCACGGCATCCGCGTCCGCACAGACGGAAGATAGTGAACTGACCGCCATTCGCCGGCAGATTGAAAGATACGAATACCGGCTGGCCGAGTCGAGTTTGGAGGATTACGTAGAGCGGCATCCCGGCCATGCAGAGGCCTGGGAACTGCTGGGAGCGATTCGACAGGCTCGCTGGGACTTCGCCGCGGCGGCCGCGGCTTACCGGAAGGCCCTCGATTTGGGCCGGGAGAATGCTCCTCTGCTGCGGGGTTGGATCGAAGCCGAAGGCCGCAGCCGCAGTAATATCTCACTTGTGTTCAGGGCCCGGCGTCTCAAGAGATCCGCCGAACGGGCGCTGGAATTGGACCCCTACCACGTCGAGACCAGGGCCATCCTGGCCGCCTATTACTACCTCCTGCCCGGTTTCCTCGGAGGCGACAAACAGAGAGCAAACCGGCTGGTGGAAGAGCTGGTCGAACTCAGCCCGGCCGATGGCTACTACCTGATGGGTGTACGAGCCAAGGAGGAGAAAAGACCTGATGCCACGATCCTCGACCATTGGGTAACAACGCTGCAATACAATCCACAGCATTCGGCAGCACTGAGAGCCCTCGGCAAGTACTGGATGGACCAAGACTCCACCGCTCTCGCCCTCGACTACTACCGCCGGGCTGCTGCCGCCGATCCCGATGATCCGACAGTATATCTCTCCCTTGGCCGGGTGTATCGGGACAAGCGGGTAGGCATGGAGGAGGAGAGCGCGGAGCAGTTCAGGAAGGCGCTGGAGATCGATCCCTTCCTGGCTCCCGCCCGCATGAATCTGGCCGAACACTACGAGACAGTCGGGGAGAAGCAGGAGGCCATTGGTGAGTATCAACGGCTTGCCCTGAACAATCCCACCTACAGAGCGAGAGATGTCAGAAGGCGCCTCAGGCGGCTGATCAGACCCGCTACCGCCGGCGACACAATCATTGGTGCATTCTCGTCAATGCCGGCCCGACTGGTGCGGTGACCTGCCTGTTGACAGGGGCACGGATAGTACGGGCCATGACAAAATACGCGTCTCACATATACCGCCGGCCATCTCCCGCCATCTTTGCCGCTCTCACTCTTGTTCTATTCCTCTGCGCAGCGGCCGGGTGCGGTTCCTCCTCGACAGAAGTAGTCCGCACTGTGGTAGATGGTGTAGAGGTCGTCTCCAATCCGGACAGCCCCCTCCCCCTCGACGGCCTTCCGCGCAGACTGCGATTTGTACGCCTGCAGGAATATCCCCAGTACGAAGAGGATCCCCACTACCAGTTTGCCCTCGGCAACGTGGTGGTGGACCGTGACGGCTCTATCTTTATCGCCGACTCGCCGCAGCACAGAATACTGAAATTCGATTCCGAGTGGCGGTATGTCCAGACCATCGGACGCCGCGGAGAGGGACCGGGTGAGTTTCTGGAAATAGCCTGGATGGGGCTCACCCCCGACGGGATCCTCTACGCCAGCGATGAGCAGAACCGTCGTACTACGCTGTACGATGCCGGCTCGTGCAGCTATATCGACTATATACCCTACCCGAAGCCCGGCTTTCGGCGCGCATCACTGCTGGGCTCGGAGCGGCTGTTCGCCATCTACTCTCAGTGGGTACCGGAGGAGGAGAAGAGCGTCTTCAGGTGGGGCATCTTCGACCTCTCCTTCCAACCCGTTCGGCTCCTGATAGACAGGGAGGATCCCGCCCTGGGGGATGTGAGCGGAATCAGCCGGGCTGAATGGCTGGGCCGCATGGACGGCTTCGTGCCGGAACCATCTCTCATTTTCCAGGTCACCTCTCACGGGGAACTGATCGCCGGTCACGACTTCGAGCACCGCTTTTCCCTCTACGATGCGCTGGGCAACGAAGTACGCCGCATCGAGCGTGAGGGCCCCCCCTCCCTGCTTACCGAGGCGGACCGCAGGGAGATCATCGACATGAACATCCGGCGCTGGGAGCGCTACAACGATCCGGACGTGGCCAGAGCGGCGGTCCAGCATCTGGAATGGCCCGAGCAGAAACAGGCCTATAACGGGGTGCTGGATCTCGACCGGAGAGGTTTCCTGCTCGTGGGCGCCATGGATGAGGAGGGGACGATCTGGATGTATATATACGGCAGGGACGGCACCTATCTCGCCCGGCAGCTGTTGCCGGAATTCAACCGCCTCTATCAGGTCGTGGGGGATACACTATATGCGGCCTACGAGGATGAGACAGGCAATACCCATCTGATGGCTTACCTGATTTCCTACCTCGTAGGGGAAGGGGCCGATGCTCGTGAGGTAACGGCCTCGGAGTGGTTCGGGTGGTATCTCCCGGATGAAGATGTTCCGGAAGTAGAGCAGCGTGGAATGTGACTGCAGCTCGATCTGACCGACCGGATAGATCGGTTTGTCCCGCTCCCAGTAATTCTCCATCACCACGTCATCTGCCACCAGCACGTCGTTCAGGTACACCGTCACCCGCTCGCCTCTCATTATGATACGGAAGGTGTTCCACTCACCAATCGGTTTGTCCGCCCGGGTCAGCGGATCACTGGGCCCCCGCTGGTTGTTGTACAGCCCCCCCGAACCCACCGGCCACTGGGCGGGATCCCATATCTGTACCTGCGGCGACCCGCGCAGGTAGATGCCGCTGTCGCCGTGGCCCTCTATCTTCCAATCCACAAGGAGTTCGAAGTCGCCGTAGTCGGCCACCGTACACAGGCTGTGCCCGCCGCCGTCAAAGACCAGCACGCCATCGGCCACCGACCAGTAGGCCCGCATCTCCTCATCAGCTGCGGCCTGAGCCCGGGCCAGCTCGCTTTCGGTCATCCCGGCTCGACTTACCGGATTACCTGCCAGCCCCTTCCACCCATCAAGGTTCTCTCCGTTGAAAAGGGCAACGAATCCCTCCGGTGGCTCATTCAGTGTCTGCACCTGCCCGGCCGTACACGAGAAGCAGGCGAAAAGCGGAATCATCAGGACAGCAGAAGAAGCCGGTATTGCCTGGTTCACGGCATGATTCCTTCCCTCACCTCGGAGTTATTTGAGGCGGCTACGAATAATGTGCGGGATGATAGCAGCGCTTCCGGCAGCAGTCGAATCCTTACTCACCGATCTCATAACATTTAACGGAGAAGACAGCCGCCCGTTCGGCTGCCCCTGCCTGCCGGTTGCACGGGGGAAGACCGCGAAAATAACCTCGACACCAAGTCCCTGTTCCATCATGCTGTTCGATCAAACATATGGCACAGCCGATCTAAAGGTCCAGGTGAGGGCGTTTTCGTCAACCACCAGAACCGTCGGGGGAAAGAATGAAAAAGATCGCAATCGGTGCTCTGACATGTGGCCTCCTGCTGGCCGTCATGAGCACATCGGTTGAGGCCCAGTGGGAAGAACAGGTACGCACCCAGCTTGATGCCGCCACCGAGCTGTTGACGGGACAGGGATATATCCTGGCCCAGGAATATCATATCAGCACCCTGGAACAATCGGCCAAGGAACGTATCACCGTAACGCTGAGCGCCGGTGTGGAGTATCAGATCCTCGGGGTCTGTGACAACGACTGCAACGACCTCGATCTCACTCTCTACGACCCCCGTGGTAAAGCCATTACGATGGATATCGAGGTGGATGACACGCCGGTACTCCTCCACACGCCGAGTCAGACGGGCAACTTCGAGATCGAAGTCATCATGGTGGGATGTGATGTCTCCCCCTGTTTCTACGGCGTAGGCATATGGTCCAAAGGCGGAGGCGCCGCCCCGCAGGCCGGGGGGGCAGTCACGCACCGGGGTAGCCTGGGCCCGGGCGATTCGCAGCTGAGTGCCGGCCAGTATTACGACAACTACACCTTTGAGGCCAGAGCCGGCCAGCACGTTGTCGTCGATATGACCTCCAGTGATTTTGACACCTATCTTGGGGTGGGCCCACCGAGTGGGGAAAACACCGAGAACGACGACTACCAGGAGTCAACAGGCCACTCCCGTGTAGAACTGGATATCAACGAGACCGGAACGTGGAGTGTCATCGCCACCTCGTACACGAAGGGGGAAACCGGATCATACGAGGCGGTAATCACCCTCTCCGGCGGTCCGGGTGGTGGACCGGGCGGGATAAGGGTGGAGACAGGAACGCTGACCAAGGGCGACCAGACGCTCTCCTCAGGAGAGTACGTAGATTCCTACACCATGGAGGGGCGCACAGGCGAGAAGGTCATTATCGACCTGCGCTCGGCCGACTTCGACCCTTATCTAATCGTTTTCGCCCCGAGTGGTGAGCAATTCGATAACGACGATCACGAGGGGGACGGCCATCGCTCCCTCCTCTCCCTCGATCTCGCCGAGGATGGCGAGTACACCGTTGCGGTGACCTCGTATAAAGCCGGGGAAACAGGAACATATGATCTTCAGATACAGAGTGGCAGTGCCGAGGCGATCCCCAGCGGTCCCCGCACCGAACGCGGCCAGCTGGCCTCGGGCGACGATACGATGCGCTCCGGCGAGTATGCCGACGCGTACACGTTCGAGGCAGTGCCCGGACAGCATGCCCGCCTCGACGTCTCCTCCTCCGACTTCGACACCTACCTCATGCTGCTGGGACCGGGTGAGATCAGGCAGGAGAACGACGATGTAGAAGGTGCCCCCGGCCACAGCATCATCGAAATGGACCTCACCGAGGTCGGGACCTACAACGTCATCGTGACCTCTTATGCCACCGGCGAGACC
>JAUVWC010000202.1 GCA_030604325.1 Candidatus Zixiibacteriota bacterium
GGAGCCCGGGAGCGGACGACAATACATCAGGAATCGCGGTACTGCTCGAAGCCGCCAGAGTCCTCGCCCGCCATCCGATGCCGGCCACTATCGTCTTCGCCGCCTTCACCGGTGAGGAGTCGGGTTTGTGGGGAAGCAGGGAATTCGTCGACAGGGCGGTCGAAGCCGGCGACCGGATCGTGGGTGCTATCAACAACGACATGGTCGGGTGGTCGAACAACCACCGCCTCGACAACACAATCCGTTACGCCAACTCGGGCATCCGTGATGTGCAGCACGCCGGGTCTTTCCTCTTCTCCAAGCTGATCACCTACGACTCGCGGTATTTCAGAGGCACCGATGCGATCAGTTACTACAACGCTTACGGAGATATCTTCGGAGGCATCGGAGGTCACCCTATCGTGGCCAGCCCCTACTACCACCAGTCCACCGACCTGCTCGAGACTGTGAACCACCAACTGATCACCGAGAGCTGTAAAAGCGCGGTTGCCTCGATGATGCTGCTGGCATCCAGCCCCTCCCGCATCAATGGACTGGAGCTGGTACGACGTCGGGGTAGCAGCGCCGAGATCAGGTGGGAGCCGAGCCCGGAGGCGGGTATCGTTTCCTACACCATTGTCTACGGCCCGGCGGACGACCCCCTGCGGCACGAGACGACAGCGAATGAGCCGCAGGCGACATTGACCGAGGCAGGCCCGGGCACGGTGGTGGCCGTGAGGGCGGTCAACGCCCGCGGTCTGCACGGATGGGACTGGGCGCGGCTGACAATAGAACGATAGCCGGCGCACGCTACCTACAGGCGACAGTTGGCAACATAGCGCATACCTGGAAGCTGCTCCACCAGCCCCTCGATCTCCATCTGCAGCAGCGCGGCGAGTACGGCAGCCGGGCTCATTCCGGTACGGTTGCACAGATCGTCCACGTGCAGGGGGTCGCTCCCCAGCTGCCTGAACAGGGTTTCGGCCTCAGATCCGAGCGCCCGCAGAGCCTTTTCGGCCTTGCGTGCGAGAATGTGTGCGCGGGCGTCGATCGCCTCACGCACCCCATCCACCTGGTGCAGGGGGAGGCTGGCCAGCACATCCTCCAGGCCGCGGCACAGTTCCGCCTTCTTCTCGCGGATCAGCTCGTTGGGAAGAGCAGCCTGGGGATCGGAGGGTCTTCCGGGCACAGCCAGCAGCACCCTCCCGTACTCCAGCGCGAATTCGGCCGTGTGACGGGCTCCGCTCTTCAGCCCTCCTTCTACGACCACGGTAGCGGCGGCCAGGCCGGCGATGATGCGGTTGCGGGGCACGAAGGTGTGTTTCCTCGCCTCCACTCCCCAGGGATATTCGCTGACTAGTGCTCCCCCTGTTTCGAGAATCGAGCGGGCCAGCCCACGGTGGGCGGAAGGCTCGATGGTATGGTGGCCGTGAGCGAGCACCGCCATCGTCCTGCCCTTCGCCTTGAGGCAGGAGGCGTGGGCGAGTCCATCGATGCCGGTGGCCAGTCCGGAGACCACGATAAATGGGAAGCTGCCGAGGTCGCGGCCCAGCAGGCGGGCCATCCGCTCCCCGCAGGGGGAGGGTCTTCGCGTACCTACCACCGCCACCGCCGCTTCCTGGCACGCGCCGGCATCCCCTTTCACGTAGAGCACGAGCGGAGGATCGAACATACCTTCGGAGAGGGCGGGCGGATAGCCGGGATGGCCGTAGATCAGGGGGACGATTCCGGCCCGGTTCATCCGGGCGTTCGCCTTCGCCAGGTCGACAGACTGCGACCGGCGGAGCTTGTGAAGAGTCTCGGGTCCGATCCCCTTCTCCGCCAGCAGGACTCGGTCGGGTTGACTCATGAAAGCGTGCAGGCTGCCGTAGTGCTCCACAATGGCGGCCAGTCGTGGAACGGAGGGTCCTCCCACCAGGCTCAGCGCAAGAGCCTCATCCGGTTCAAACAACGCAGCAGACACTGGAGATCTCCTATCGACACCTCTTGGGAGACAGATCGCCGGGGTGCAAACAGAAGGGGGCATATGTACGGGGGGCAGACGTGTCAGGGGGCAGAGAAGAATCAGGCCGTCTACTCGCTCTCCAGCAGCGAAGTCAACAGGCGGAGGGCTTCCTCGAGTCCCTCACCCGTCTGGCCGGAGATCGCTGTAGAAGGCATACCCTCCACACGAGGCAGCCCATCAGAGCCCCGCTCCTGCGGGAGCACCTGCCGGGGCAGTCCACGCAGCTCCAGATGAACGGCCCGATCTTCGGGGGGAATGAGGTCCAGCTTGGTCAGCAGCAGGCCGGCCGGTCTGTCCAGCAGGACCCGGGAGTAGCCGCCCAGCTCCTTCTTCAGGACATGCAGGTCCTCCAGAGGATTATCCAGGAAAAGATCGATCAGGTAAAGCAGCACTCTGGTCCGCTCGATGTGCCGCAGGAATTCGGTTCCCAGACCCTTTCCCTCGCTGGCTCCTTCGATCAGGCCGGGTATATCGGCCATCACACAACTCTCCCACTCCCCGAGCCGGACGAGACCCAGGTTGGGTTCGACGGTGGTGAACGGATAATCGGCGATCTTGGGGCGGGCATTAGAGACACGCGACAGCAGAGTGCTCTTACCGGCATTGGGAAGACCGATCAACCCTACATCGGCGATCAGCTTCAACTCCAGCCGCAGGGTTTTTTTCTCACCCGGCTCACCCGACTCCCACTGACGGGGAGCCTGGTTTACACTGGTGGCGAACCGGGCGTTACCCCTTCCCCCACGGCCCCCGCGGGCGGCAACAAACGACTCGCCCGGCTCGGTCAGATCCGCCACAACCTCTCCGCTACCCTCGTCATGGACCACCGTTCCCGGTGGAATGCGGATGGTGGCATCTCCGCCACTGGCCCCGGTCTTGTTCGATCCCTGCCCGTGACGGCCGCGCCCCGCCTTAACGTGCGGCTTCTTTTTGAAGTCGAGCAGTGTTCGCATACCACGGTCTACCACGATCACTACATCACCACCCTTCCCACCGTCCCCACCATCGGGCCCCCCTCTGGGAACGGACCTCTCCCTCCGGAAGGAAGCACACCCACTTCCCCCCAAGCCTGCAGTCACATATATGGTCGCGGTGTCGACAAACATCTCGCAAGCCAGCAGCAGCCGCTCGACCTAGAAATGCCAGCTCAGATTGAGCGCCAGCCGCAAAACACCCCATATCCTGGCTTGTGGAATCAGCTCATCGGTGGACCACTCCATTGAGCAACACTCGAGGCCGGCGGTTACATGCCTGGCAAGCACAACGTCTACACCAAGCCCGTAGCTGAACATGGACACACCCTTCTTACTCGTTTTGGATATCTCTACACGTTCCGTGTATCCATGAAGGTGCGAGTCTAAAAGGAAGGAGGAATAGATTCTTCCTCCTCCGAAGTAAAGATATGGAATTACCCGTTTCTCTACGCGCAAGTGGTAGCGGAAAACCGCCTGCCAGAATGTGTTGTCAAAGCCCATCCAGCTAATCAAAGGGTGCTGTACGCCTGAAAATGGATGACATGCCGAGTAGCGGTCGTTGTCGAAGCCCCCGTACTCGAACCCGATCGTTACGTTAGGCGACATCCAGGCTCCGATATCGACCTTCCAGCCAATCCCGGTGGAGGCGGCTCCACCGGTCGGGAGCCGGAAGTCACGTACCGGCCGGGCAAGGAACGCACCGCCGTGCAC
>JAUVWC010000298.1 GCA_030604325.1 Candidatus Zixiibacteriota bacterium
CGACGGTCTTGTCGTGGTCACCGGATCCCACATGCTGGTCGGTCCCGTTCTGGATGCCCTTGGGTACCAGAGGGAGCGGTCCCGGCTCTGGCCCGAAATGACGTTGTCCACACATATATGACGTGCAGAACGGGGCCGTACAGGTTTATCGTGAGGGGTGGCAGCCAGCACGGGTATCGATGGGGGATGTGGTGTGCCCCGGCCTGGAGCCGTCGCAGATAAAGCTGTTTGACGCCAGCACGGGTGCTAGACTGTAACAGACCAGTAAGCGTCGGAGGAGTCAGGTCATGTGCGGTATAATCGGTTATGTTGGCCAGCGGCCGCTGAAGGAGATCCTCCTTAACGGGCTGAAGAGGCTCGAGTACAGGGGATACGACTCGGCAGGGATCGCCGTGCAGCATGACGGCAGTGTCTCGATGGTTAAGGTAAAAGGCAAGATCCGTCATCTGGAGCGGCGCATAGCTTCGATGGATCTTAGCGGTACGGTGGGGATCGCGCACACCCGCTGGGCTACTCACGGGGAGCCGAGCGACGTGAACGCCCATCCCCACACCGGCTGCGGCCGCCGCCTGGCTATCGTACATAACGGCATTATAGAGAATTATCAATCGCTTCGTACCCTGCTGTTGGGTCGCGGTCACAAATTCATCACCGAGACCGATACCGAGGTAATGGCCCATCTGGTGGAAGAACATCTGGACGACGAGCACAACCACTCTCTTGAGGAGGCGGTGCGACTGGCACTGCTCGAAGTTGACGGAACATACGGGATAGCCGTCATAGACGCCCGGCATCCCGGTATGCTGGTAGCGGCGCGTCGGGGAAGCCCGCTCGTGCTGGGAATCGGCAAGGAGGATTACTTTATCGGCTCCGACACCGCTGCTTTCGCCGAACATACGCGCGACATCATTCATCTGAACGACGACGAACTGGCCGTGCTCACCACCGACGGCTATGTGGTGAAGACCCTGCAGGATGAGAGATTGAATCCCGAGGTGGAGAAGATCACCTGGGAACTCGACCAGATCGAAAAGGGCGGCTTCGATCATTTCATGCTCAAGGAGATCCATGAGCAGTCGCAGACGGTGCAGGATGCCATGCGCGGGCGTGTTCGTCCCGAATCGGTCGAGGTTAAACTCGGAGGGTTGCAGGACCACCAGGAGCTGCTTGTTCAGGCGAAACGCATCATCTTCACCTCGTGCGGAACCTCGTGGCACGCCAGCCTGATAGGCAGGCGGCTGATCGAGGATTTTGTCCGTGTGCCGGTAGAGGTCGAGTACGCATCAGAGTTCCGCTACGCTCAACCCATCTTTACCCCCGATACCCTCCTCATCACCGTGAGCCAGTCGGGGGAGACGGCGGACACGCTCGCCGCCCTGCAGCTGGCGAGGGAGGAGGGCGGTCCCGCCCTGGGCGTGGTGAATGTGGTAGGTTCGACTATCGCCCGCGAAACCGACGCCGGTGTCTACCTCCATGCCGGTCCCGAGATCGGCGTGGCCTCGACGAAAGCCTTCACCAGCCAGGTCACCGTGCTCGGTCTGATCGCCCTCCTCATGGCCCGCCTGCGGGGGACACTCAGCAAGAAGAAGTGTAAGGGGATCCTGGCCGAGATGATCCGGCTTCCCGGCAAAATCCGGCAGATACTCGATAGCTCGGACGATATCGAGCGGCTGGCCGAGCACTTTGACGGGGCTGGAAATGCCCTCTACCTGGGCCGCGGCTACAGCTTCCCCGTAGCACTCGAGGGGGCGCTAAAACTGAAGGAGATTTCCTACATTCATGCCGAGGGCTATCCGGCAGCCGAAATGAAACACGGCCCCATCGCTCTGATCGACGACGATATGCCGGTGGTGATCCTGGCCCCCGGCGATCACATCTATGATAAGGTGGTCAGCAATATCGAAGAGATCCGTGCCCGTAAAGGGCGGATCCTGGCGGTGGCTACTGAGGGCAACGACAGTATCGCCGAGCTGGCGGACTGGGTGGTGTACGTGCCCAAGACACTCGACTGCTTCTATCCGCTGCTCACGGTTATTCCGCTACAGTTACTCGCCTACTATGTTGCGGTCAGGCGCGGTTGTGACATCGACCAGCCGCGCAACCTGGCCAAGAGTGTTACGGTGGAATGAAACACCGCATTCACTTCACCGCTGGCTTTATCCTGGGGCAGTTGCTGCTTGTTTTCCTTGCCGTCACCTGGCCGACCGGCCATGGGGGTGCTGCGGAACTTCTAGCCGCCGGCCGGTGGCCGGCGGCCGCCTCGTACGATACGGGGCCGGAGCAGCAGCAGGAACAGCAGCCCCAGGCGGAGGAAGACCCGTACCGGCGGGCACGGCAGTTCTTCCTGGAAGGGCGCTACAGCCGGGCGGCCGAAATCCTCGAAGCTTCCCTGCGCACAGGTGGTCTGGGTCCCACCGGGCTTCCGCCTGGCTTCTGCTGGCCGCCGCCCGACTGGGCGCAGATGCACCGGAGCCCGCCCTGC
>JAUVWC010000273.1 GCA_030604325.1 Candidatus Zixiibacteriota bacterium
GAACAAGCACTGCATCAAACAGCTATACTGCTTATACTTATGCAAACCCTCCGACAGGTCTGACTTCTCTCGAACAGACAGTGCATACCATCGTATTGTCCTGGTCGCCTGGCGCGGGAGGGGCTTGCCGGTATGCAGTGGAAAGATCTTCAGACGGAGTTTCCGGCACATGGTTTTACATAAAGGAATGGGCGGATAGTATTACATCAGCCAAAGATGGCCACGATGCTTGAAACGATGACCAGTACGGGCATCATTAACAACCCGGCGAAGAATCGGGGTGCGGCCAGGTACCATACCGGATCGATGGCCATCGTCTCCAGCGCGTCTATCTGCTCTGTGACACGCATGGTTCCCAGCTCGGCGGCTATGCTGGTACTGACTCTGCCGGCGACAATCAACGCGGTCAGTACCGGCCCCAACTCCAGGATGACGGCCTTACCAACGGCTGCCCCGATCAGATAGGAAGGAGCATAGTCCTGCATCTGGTAGCCGGCCTGGGCTGCTGAAACCGCTCCGGTGAACAGACTGGCAAAAATGACCAGGGGAAGACTCCGCAGCCCTATCGAATCCATCTGATCGATGAGCAGCCGGGGACGGCGCACGAGTCGAGGGAGGCGGCTGACCATCTCTAATACGAGCATGACCAGCTGGCCCACCCCGATGGAGAACCGTACGATCGTGTCGCCCACATACTCGACAGCTCGTATCGGCGGTGGTTCTTTACGAATTTTCATACTAGAAAGGCGCCTGCGCGGCTATCGCTTCCTTGGCCAGATTGTCGAACCGGGCGTACGTGCTGTGGAACATGAGCGGCACCATGCCGATCGGACCATTTCGCTGTTTGCCGATGATCAACTCCGCCCTTCCCTGTACCTCTGGTTTCTCCTTCTGATAATACTCCTCCCGATACATAAAGAGTACGACATCGGCATCCTGCTCCAGCGCACCCGACTCGCGCAGGTCGGAGAGTTGCGGGCGTCGATCGCCGCCGCGCGTTTCTACCGCCCTGCTCAGTTGGCTCAGGGCGACCACCGGAATATTCAGTTCCTTGGCCAGAGCCTTCAACGCCCGGCTGATCATAGTGATTTCTATCTGCCGGCTTTCAGCCCGTGGTCCGGTCATCAGCTGCAGATAGTCCACCATGATGAGGCTGATATCGTGCTCCGCCTTAAGCCTGCGGGCTTTGGCCCTGAATTCCAGGACACTCAGTGATGCGGAGTCATCGATGTAAATACGGGCATCGGCCAGGCGCCCCACGCTCATGGAGAGCTTCTGCCAGTCGGTCGGCGGCAGACGGCCTGTGCGCACGGCATGTATGTCCAGGCGCGCTTCGGAGCAGAGCATGCGTTGGGCGAGCTGGTGGGCGGACATCTCCAGGCTGAAGAAGGCGACGGTTGCACCTTCTTCGACGGCCACATTGCGGGCAACGTTGAGGGCAAAGGCGGTTTTCCCCATGCTGGGGCGTCCGGCCAAAATGATCAGATCGGAGGGCTGCAATCCGGCCAGCTTTTCGTCGAGAAGGGTGAATCCGGTCGGCACTCCCGACAATCCACCCTTGCGCTGGTGGGCCTTCTCGATCAATTCGAACGTGTCGTGCAGCACCTCCTCCAGCTTCCGGGCTCCAGTGCGCAGACGGCGCTCCGAGAGACTGAAAATAGTATGCTCGGCTCTATCGAGAAGGTCTGCCGCCTCCTCGCCGGTTTCGAAGGCGTCACCGATAACACCGGTCAGGGCATTAATAAGTTTACGTTTGATGGCGGCCTCAAGAACTATGCGGGCGTAGTGTTCGACGTTGGCCATGGTGGCGACTTCATCAAGCAGTTCAGTCAGGTAGATCTCGCCACCGACACTCTCCAGATGACCGGCAGCCTTCAGCTCCTCACGCACCGTTACCAGGTCGGCAGGTTCTCCCTTCTGATAGAGGGAGATAATGCCTTCGTATACCCTGCGGTGGGAGTCACGGTAGAAGCAGCTCTCATCGAGGAGCTCCACCACTTTGGCAATCGCCTCCTCCCCGAGCATCATCGCCCCCAGCACCGCGCGCTCGGCTTCGATCGCTTGTGGCGGTATCCGCTGTTCCTGGCGTGTTTCGCCATCTCCGGCTCGCACGGGGTTGGTCACATCCCCACCTCCTCGTCGTGCAATCGCCGCAGGAGCTGTACATCCTCCCACGTCGGGCGCTTCCAGTGCGGGTTCCTCAGCAGCGCGGCCGGGTGATAGGTTACTACCAGAGGCCGTTCCTGGTAGCGATGAACATCACCGCGCAGCTTGCCCAATGGTGCTTTTGTCTTGAGCAGTACCTGTGCCGCGATCCTGCCGAGTGCACATACTACGGCCGGACGTAGCAGAACGATCTGCCGGTGCAGGTACGGCTCGCACCCTTCCACCTCCTCCGGCAGAGGGTCCCGGTTGCCCGGTGGACGGCACTTCAAGATATTCCCGATATAGACATCTTCGCGCCTGAACCCGATGCTTTCTATGATCTTGTTCAGCAGTTGGCCTGCACGCCCTACGAACGGTTCTCCTTGCAGATCCTCATCGTGACCGGGTGCTTCTCCGATGAACATCAGTCCAGCGTCAGGATTTCCGACACCGAACACGAAATTCGTTCGCGTATGTCCCAGCTGACATTTGAGACAGGTTGAAACATCCGTTTCCAGCCGACCAAGGAGTGCCGCTCGATCTCGTGGTGCATCGGGTACACTGCACGTCATGGAATCCGGGATCCCCACCGGATCCATGTCCTGGCGAGGAGGCCTCCCATCCCACGGAAGCGGCTCTGTTTGTACTGTCGGTTCGCCGTTGAGGAGAATAGACGTCTGAAAAGCCGCTTCGCTCCCTGATCCGTAGGCTGGATGGAGCTCAGGATCC
>JAUVWC010000313.1 GCA_030604325.1 Candidatus Zixiibacteriota bacterium
CGACACCTACAGCCTTGTGGCTCCCATGCAACAGGGAGACGACGAACTGCTCTCCGGCCTGGTAATGCAGCGCTACATGCGTGCCAGTCACATCCCGCCCACCATCTACCTCTCCCGCACACTTCCCGACCGGGAGTTACTGGAAAAGGCGCTGACCTCGCGCAGCGGAAGACGCATCCATCTTCGCCTGGGCCGGCGCGGCTCACCGGCGGCCGTGCTGGAGTTGGCGGCCACCGATGCCCGCTACCGTCTGCGGGACCAGCAGGTGAAGCAGTCACAGAAGGCGGACTATGTGCCCCATGCCATCCAGCAGCTGCAGGATGAACTCGATTTGCCCCGCCCGCCGCACCGGATCGAGGCCTTCGACGTCAGCCACGTACACGGCTCAGATGCCGTCGCTGCGGTAGTCTCTTTCCACCGTGGCATGCCGGAGAAGAGCCGGTACCGCAAAATGAAGCTGCGTACGGCGAAAGGGGGAGATGATCCGGCCGGTATCGCCGAAGCAGTGGAGCGACACTACAAACGACTGCTGAAGGAGAAAGGCTCGAAAGGTCTGCCCGATCTTCTCCTTATAGATGGAGGGTCGGCCCAGCTCTACGTAGCGGTACGCATCCTCGACTCCCTCGGTCTGGACCGTCACAGCCTGCCCGTACTGGGATTGGCCAAGAGGCTGGAAGAGATATACATGCCGGAGGTGGAGGGTCCGCAGTCGCTGGCCCGCAGCGCTCCTGCCCTGCGCCTGCTGCAGCGTGTGCGCGACGAGGTGCACCGTTTTGCCCTCGGATACCACCGCCAGCGGCGATCGGGCAGGGTCAGAGCCACACTGCTGACCGAAGTAGAGGGAGTGGGGGAGGAGCGTGCCCGCCGACTGCTGCAGACATTCGGGAGCATAGCGCGCATGCTCCAATCGGGGGAGGAGGCCATCGCCAGAGTAGAAGGAATCGGACCTGTGCTCGCGCACCGTATCATGGATGCCATGGGAGGGGAGAGGGCACCATGAGCGAAGCAGACCGGATACTCGCCCGCCAGTTCATCGATCACCTGGCCGTTGAACGTGACCTCTCCTCCAACACGGCCGATGCTTACCGGCACGACGTTGACCGTTATCTGGAATTCCTGGACCGCTACGGCACGACGGTAATAGAAGCAGAACCGGAGGCGATCGAAGAATTCATCCGGTTCCTGCGCAGACGCAACCTGGGTGCCCGCAGTGTCGTTCGTGCCCTTTCTGCGGTGCGCACTTTCTATCGCTTCTTGCGTACAGAAGGAGAAAGCAGCAGCGATCCCACGGAACAGGTGGAACGCCCCCGCTTGTGGAAGAGACTTCCGGTGACTCTCGATATCTTTGAGGTCGAATCCCTGCTGGAACAGCCCGATCTGGCGAGCGACCTGGGCCTGCGCAATCGCGCCATGCTCGAGCTTGCCTATGCCGCCGGCCTGCGGGTTTCCGAGATAATTCAGGCCAGGATACAGGATCTGGATATGGAAGAGGGATTGATCCGTGTAACGGGGAAGGGGAGAAAGGAGCGTTTGATTCCGGTTGGTGGCGTTGCACTCGATTATGTACAGCGCTACCTTGAGGGACCGCGGCGCAGACTGGCCATCAAAGGCGAGCCGACGGATGTTCTTTTTCTCAACTTCAGGGGAGGTCCGTTGAGTCGGATGGGATTCTGGAAGATTCTCCATAAATATGTGGAAGAGGCGGGTATCCGAAAAAATTGTACCCCCCACACTCTGCGTCACTCGTTCGCCACCCACCTGCTTGAGGGAGGAGCCGACCTGAGAGCGGTTCAGGAGATGCTGGGTCATGCCGACATTTCCACTACCCAGATCTACACCCACGTGGATCGCACCTATCTGAAGGACGTCCATAAGACGTTTCACCCGAGAGGATGAGCGTCACTGCCTCGAAATTAGAACCGATCTACCCGGAACCTGGCGCCGACCTGGGCCCGCTTCTCGAGCAGCGTCTATCTCATCCAGCACTTCAAGGGGTGCAGGCGGCGGCACGGTGCTCGGAACGTATGGGGGTGTCCGCCTATGTCATCGGCGGGCCGGTCCGCGACATGTTCCTGGGATGGCCTGTTGCCGATATCGACGTGGTGGTAGAAGGGGACGGCATAGGCTTCGCCGGAGAGCTTGCCGCAGGGGAGGGGGCGAAGATGGTGCCCTATGCCCGGTTCGGAACCGCGCTCGTCG
>JAUVWC010000170.1 GCA_030604325.1 Candidatus Zixiibacteriota bacterium
GGTATGAAGATCAGGGCTTCCCCATCAATATATGAGGAAAACAGCAACTACTTTAGCCCTATTTACACCACTATTTCAACTTTGTTTCAAAAGTTGTGATAAATTGTAGAGACTTATTCACAACTTGGCCAGTAAAAAAACCGTCCCCTAATCCGCCAACAATGCAGGATGATGCCGTCAAATTGCGAAATTAGAGCAGGTTTTAGCGTGAAAGACAGGGGTTGTCGCGAACGATAAAACGGGCCAGGCGGTCCCTGCCACGGCGTATGCCGATGCGAGGAGTTACATCCATCAGTACGTCGGGAACCGGTTCTTCACCTGTAGCGAGCCAGATTTCGGGGCCCTGCAGGGGGGCTCCATTAAGGCAGTGGTCGATAGCAAGGGCCTGCGTCAGCTTACCGGGCCCGCTGCAGATGGCCTCCGACCGGGGGCGGCCCCGGCCGTCGATCGCCGCCGCTCCACGGCGGGCCGCCATCGCCGCCAGACCCCGGCGCGGTTCCAGCGCCCTTATCAGCACCGCCCCCGCAGTCCCCTCCGGCTCGCACACAACGTTAAGGCAGTAGTGCATCCCGTAGGTAAAGTAGATATAGGCGATACCGGCGGGACCGTACATGATCTCCGAACGAAGGGTACGACGGTAGGCATGGCTGGCGGGATCATCGGGCCCGAAATAGGCCTCCGCCTCCACAATGCGCCCTCCGGCGATCTCCCCGCCGGGCAGGCGGCGCCACAGATCGCGGCCAAGCAGATCGCGGGCCACATCTTCGGTGGGGCGCTGGTAGAAGGAGGGTGGCAGCGGGCGGGGCGCCCGGCTCACTCTTGGCCGACCAGTTGCAGGAACCCGGCCTCGTCGAGGATCTCGACCCCGAGCTGCCTCGCCTTCTCCAGCTTGCTACCCGCCACCTGGCCGGCCACCACATAATCGGTTTTACTGCTCACCGAGCCGGTTGCCCTCCCGCCAAGGGATTCCACCAGGAGTTTCGCCTCATCACGGGTCAGCCTCGCCAGTTCCCCGGTGAAGACGAAAGTCGTGCCGGACAGGTCGACCGCAGCAGCCCGCCGTGGGGCTCCTTCGGGGGGCCACCGGGGTGAGAGGCCGCTGGCCAGCAGCCGCTCGATCAATTTCCGGTTCTCGGCCCGGCTGAAGAATGCCACCACCTGGGAAGCAACCTCGGGGCCAATTTCGTGCACCTCTTCCAAGCTCTCCTGTTCCGCATCCATCAGCGGTTTCAGTCCGCCGAACTCGCGGGCCAGTACCCTAGCTACATGTATGCCCACGTGGCGGATACCCAGCGCCGTCAGAAAGCGGTCGAGACTCGCCCGTTTCGAACGCTCCAGCGCCGCAACTAGGTTCTGTGCCGACTTCTCGGCCATCCGCTCCAGCCCGGCTAACTGGGGACCCGTTAGTTCATAGAGGTCCGCTGGATCCTTCACCAGCCCCTGCTCCACGAGCTGTTCCACGAGTTTCTCTCCCAACCCGTCCACATCTATCGCGTCGCGGGATCCCCAGTGGAAGAGGCGTTCCTTAACCTGGGCCGGGCACGACAGATTCACGCACCGGATGGCAACCTCCCCTTCGGTCCGTACTACTTCAGAACCGCACACCGGGCAGGAGGCGGGAAACTTAAACCTGCCTTTGCGCGGCTTCCTCTCCCTGGCAACCTTTACCACCTCGGGGATAACTCCACCGGCCCGCTGCACCAGCACCGTATCTCCCTCCCGCACGTCCTTGCGGTGAAGCTCGGGCTCGTTGTGCATGGTGGAGCTGCTCACTGTAACTCCTCCGACCTCGACGGGAGTCAAATCAACAGTGGGAGTTAAAACACCCGTTCGTCCAACGGAGATCGTAATACTCTCTACCACCGTGGTGGCCTGCTGGGCAGGGAACTTGTAGGCGACGGCCCAGCGGGGTGAGCGGCTCACCTCACCGAGTGCGGTCTGCAGCTCCAATTCGTCCACTTTTATCACCACCCCATCCGCTTCGTACGGCGTGGCATCCCGCTCTTCAACCAGCTCTTCGTAGAAGGCCTGCACCTCTTCGAGCCGGTTGGCGACAAGAAAGCGATCGGGGGTGCGGAAACCCCAGCCGGCCAGTGCCTGCAGCACCTCGCTGTGGCGGACGAAGCCAGATCCTGCCAGGGCCTCCACCCGCCCCACACCGTAGGCATAAAACAGGAGCGGCCTCCCGGCGGTGATGCGGGGGTCGAGCTGGCGCAGTGAGCCGGCCGCAGCGTTGCGGGGATTGGCAAACTCGGCCTCGCCGGCATCCCGGCGTCGACGATTCAGCTGCTCAAAGTCGGTGCGCAGCATGAGCACCTCGCCCCGAACCTCCAGCACGTTCGGCACCGGCCGGTCATCACTCGAGATCCGACTCAGGCGGAGCGGAACATTGCGGATCGTCCTCACGTTGGTGGTGATGTCTTCCCCCGTCTCTCCATCTCCACGGGTCGCGCCGATCCGCAGAACACCGCCCTCGTATACGAGCTCGATGGCGGCCCCGTCGAATTTCGGCTCAGTAACGTAGTCGAGGCGGTCGAGCGAGGGGTCGGTTTCATCCTCCTCGGGCCGGGTCAACTCCAGGGTGCGGTAGAGACGCCCCTGCCACTCCCGCACCTCGCCCAGGTCGAAGGCGTTGGCCAGGCTCAGCATAGGCAGGGCGTGCCTGTAGGAGGCGAACTCCTCCGCCGGCTCCCCGCCCACCCGCTGCGTGGGACTGTCGGCGGTTACCAGATCGGGCCATGCTTCTTCCAGCTCCTGAAGCTCGCGGAAGAGAAGGTCGTACTCGGAATCGAGTATCTCCGGCTCATCCAGCACGTAGTAGCGGTAGTTGTGATTGCGGATCTGCTCGCGCAGAAGATCGATGCGCTCAGAGGCCTGCCGGCGGCCGCGCCCGCCACGTCCTGTCACATGTTCTGAACGATCGTCGGAGAAAGTCATGTCGGTGTGAATCGATTGCGCTTCGGGTCAGAATAGCGGCCTCACGGCAGGGGGCGGCATCGCCGGCGGTTCAGACCGCTGTAGACCGGGGGGATCTCTCGCGGGACGGACGAACCAGATGTAGTCCCCTTCACGGGCCAGTTCCTCCTCTCGAATCTCGTCCAGAGGCATGACATCATTAGAAGTGTGCGGCATCACCACGACCTGTTCCAGATCCTTCCTCAGCAGCGCCACGCGGGTAGGAATACCCTGTCCGAAAACGGCATGACCGCTGCCGACGATCACCACGACCTGCACGCCGGCCTCAGGGATTACGTTGAAGGCCTTGACGATATTCCAGGCCATGATCTCGTTCCACGCCGTCTGGCTCCAGAACATCAACTCCATCAATTCATCGGTGACATCGGGCGAGTGGCGTGCTGTCTCGAAGAACCACTCCTTGTAATAGGCCTCGGTATCGATGTTTATCCGATCCCAGAAACCGGCGGGAAGCCAGTAGGCGAGATCCTCCACCAATCCCTCCTCCCCCTCGGTACGCACACCCCTTACCACGGACCGGGGGGCGTTCAACCCGAAGACGCGGACATGGCTGTCCCGGGCGTAATCGAGCAGAGGCTTATAATAAGGATAGGGATGTCCCCAGGTCTCCTCCCAGTAGATGGCATCCAGACACTCCACCTCTGGCTGCCACCCCCCCGTGTAGGCGTCGAGCAGCGGTTGCTGGCTGGAATGGAACATCTCCCATCCCATGATAAGTCGCGGGTTGAGGCGGTGGAGACCCTCCAGGATTTCGAGCTGCGCCAGGTGGTGGGCGTAGTCGGTGTGTGTTTCCCCTACATACACCACGTCCGCCCCAGCCAACCGTTCGATCAGCTCCCCCACCGAGATGTAGACCTGCGCAGAGCTGTCGTAGACAGGTCGGTCGGGGTCCGGACCCTGGGCGGTTGTCGATCCAGGCAGTGACAGGCTTATTAGCCCCGCAGCAACAAATCCGAAGATTTTCCAGCGGGTAGATCGCATCGTCTCGCTCCATTTTAAAAGACCGGGGAGGAAAAACTCCGCCGCAGATTTATGCACATGAATGAATAATGAACTAGTTCCCATCCGGAAACTCTGGATGGGACTAGTGCAGTTTCCAGTGTGGAAACGAGCAATTTTGCGCAAGGTCAAGGAAATCAACGGATTGCGCGGAGACGTACATGTGTACGTCGTACAAGAAATCCGGCA
>JAUVWC010000143.1 GCA_030604325.1 Candidatus Zixiibacteriota bacterium
GCGGATTCGAATGGGTGCGATGTCCGTTCATAAACTGTTGGACCGCATCCACCGCTACCTCGTATGCTTTAGACTTCGCTTCCTCGAACTCTTTTAGTTGAACCTCAGAGATAGGTCGATCAATCTCTGCCGGCTCCTCAGTTATGGCCGGGGCGGGTGGTTCGCCCTTTTCAACTGAGGGGGGTGGTATGGGGGGGATGAGTTCCGAAATCCTGGCCGCGTTACCGAGGGGCCGGGGGGGTGGCTTGAGAGGGGAGGATGGAGCTGGCTTCTCAGTGCGCTGTCGCGTGCCTTCCGGCTCCAGCGCGGCTTCACCGGCAGCAGCCTGGGTAGCGGGTGGTTGGCCCGGAAGAGATGAGAAGATGCGACCACGTGCTGCTTTATCTTGCGGCCTATCTGTGCCGGGGAGATTCTGAATGCTGGTCAGTAGCGCCGCGGGATTTACCGGGTAGGTGAGGATTTTAGATTTGGCAAGCTTCGGGAACAGGTCGCTGGCAACCTGATCCTGTTTGGCCAGAAGCAGCAGTGGACGGTCTGATAATGCAGGGTCCAGGAGCAGCTCTCCCACGCCTTCAATATTTCCATCCACCACGAGGAGAACCCTGCCGACAGCCTTCAGCCGGGTTAGTAACTGGTTCGGAGTTAGCGCGTGGTGGATCCGGTATCCCCGTTCCTCCACGGCTCGGCGCACCAGGTTTACTACCTCCTGACTCTTCGTCAGGATGGTGACCTCAGGGAGGCTTTCTCCAGTGAGCTGTTTATCCTCCCCGGGAGGTTTTGAGCCCTCGGTGGGCGTTAAGGCGTCACTCAGTCGAACCATCAGTGCTCCTCATCCCGACGGTTGCACGCTTTTCCACGAATAGCATAAAACGACCTACAATTGTCAGGATTATAACACCCTGAAGAAGGGATAGAATGGCCAAAATACCATCCGCATATTTCAAGGTAATGGCGCCGAGAGCTAATACCACAGAAATGACACACAGGAATCCGACCGTGTCGTAGCGGTTCAGGCCCAGATTCAGTAGTCGATGATGAATATGGTCGCGGCCGGTGTATTCCAACCATTCACGAAATGTGCGGATACGCCCGTCCACAATACGGGTTACTGTGATAAAAGTAGTGTCGAAGATTGGGACGCCAAGAATGAGCAGCGGTACCACAACATCCAGTGTTGCGGCTCCAGGGCCGCCCCACTCCCCGACTATCGCAATTGATGCCAGCGAGAATCCGAGGAGGGTGGCACCGGCGTCGCCCAGGAAGACTGCAGCAGGTGCGCGCCGGAAGTTATAGGGTAGGAAACCGAGGCAGGCTCCTCCGAGTGCCGCGACCAGAAGAAGGAAGAAGGGTTGGTTGGTCTGAACTGCGACCAGTCCAAAAGCGGCGGCGGCAACAATGGTGAGGCATGTCGATAGGCCGTCGATGCCATCGAGAAAGTTAAAGGCGTTGGCTAGTCCAATCAGCCACACGGCGGTGATTAGAATCTCTAGAAGGTCGCCCCACCACACCTGGCGCATGAATGTCAGCCGTATGCCGCCGGTGATGACGATGGCCACCGCCGCCAGTTGCGCCAGGAGCTTGATGGTGGCAGGTAGGCTCTTCCTGTCATCCAGTACTCCCACCACGACCAGAGGTACCAGGGCGATCATTACGGCGCGAACAGCAGAGCTATCCGAGTAGTAACCGTAGATTAGAACGGTGGCCAGGAATCCTATATAGATGGCAATACCCCCGACCAGCGGGGTTGCTCCCGTGTGCTGTTTTCGCTCGTCCGGTTCATCCAGCAGACCCACCCGCTGCGCAAGCCACTGGAGAGGTGGAATAAGTGAGAAGGCGACAATCGCCGCCAGCGAGAGGGGCCCAAGCCAGTTGAGCCAGTCGGGAGTATCGATCAACGGTCTGGCTACAAGAAAAACCACCAGTGCCAGCAGGCCGGCCGCCGTTACTGCTGCATAGCGCAATCTCAATCCAGTAGCCCCTTTCCCCTGGCCATTCCCAGGACCTCGAGGACCTGATCTTGTTCCATTTCCTTGAGGGTGGGATAGATGGGGAGGCCAATCACTCGATTCCACGCCTGCATCGTATTGGGCAGAGGGGGCAGTTTCAACAGCCTATCGAGAGTGATAGGTACCGGCCGGCGGCAATAAATGCCATTACTCTGACAGTAATCGAGCAGGGGTGATACATCTCTGCCGGCCCAACAGAGGTAGCGATAATAGGTGCAGGTAGCTTCGGGTGGGGTAACGACCGGAGTCAGGCCGAGAGCTGGAACCTCGGTGTCGTAGCGTTGGGCGAGGGATCGACGTTTGTCCACGAACTCGGGCAGCCGTGACCACTGGATGCGTGCGAGGGCCGCCTGCAGATCGCTCATCTTGAAGTTGAATCGACGGGCATGCTCCGGTTTCTTGTCGTAGTCGCGCAGGTCCCGTGCGGCCTCTATGGTCTCTTGTTTGGGTGCAGCGAGCAATCCCCCTTCACCGGCGCACAGCATCTTGGTGGCATAGAAGGAGACCATAGCCGCATCTCCGAGGCTTCCCACCGGGCGATCAGCCCACCGCGCCCCCATACTCTGCGCGCAGTCTTCGATGAGAAGCGGTGCTGTATCTTTCCAGGCGGCGGTGTCGAGTGGGTTGCCCCACGGGTGTACTATGATGGTGGCGTCGATGGGGCCCTCAAGTCTCTCTATGGTTGAGGGATCGGGGGCCAGCTCGCCTTCGGCCGTGTCCATGAGCACCGGATCGGCGCCGGCCCACTCTACTGCGTGAAGAACGGCGCTGCAGGTAAAAGCCGGCATGGCTACCCGAGCTCCCTCACCTAGGCCAAGGCTTTTCAACGCCAACAATAGCGCCTGGCTGCCCGAACCGACGGCGACGGCGCCCGCACTTCCGAAGTAGCCGGTCGCCTCCTCTTCCAGTGCCTGTACCTGAGGGCCCTGGGCAATCTGGCCGCTGGCCAGAACCTCGGCCACCGCCGCCTGTTCCCGCTCGCCCAGTGTGGGACGGGAGTGGGGGACGATACTAGATATTGATGAGGAGCCGCTGACTGGTGAATCCTTCGGCATAGCGTACCCTGGCCTGGATCCCGCGGAATGTGGCGGCGCTCCTGGCTATGTCGAGAATAGTAGTATCCTCGATATGCGTTTTGGTGACCTGTGAAGCATGGGCTTCCAGCAACTCGAGCTTTGCGTCCAGAACATCGGTGATGTCCACGTAAACGTTCGGGTTGAAGTCCTGGGAGGTGGGAGTCTCGAAGAAGAGGAAGTTCGGAATGTAACGGGTGGCGGCGAGCGTGCAGGCGGTCAGGTTTCTGTGATCCTGATGCGTGTCGTCGTGCCAGTGGGTGAAGATGAACTTCGGTTTCACTTTACTGATGATGGATTCGACCTCCGAGATCAGGTCCCGGGTAAGCGGAATCTGGGTATCGGTGTATCCGCCCCAGAAAAGATCTGTGGCCCCCATCTGTTGCGCCGAGGCTACCATCTCCTCCGCCCGCACGTCTCCCTCTCCACCGAAGGAGCCATGTGTGGCGATATATAGAAAGATGCGGTGTCCTGCCCGGATGTACTTGATCAGTGTGCCCCCACATCCGTATTCGAGGTCGTCCGGGTGGGCGCCGATGGCCAGGATGTTCACCGGTTTGCCTGATGTACCTGTCTTCCCTTCCTCGGTCAAGGTGCCTCCCTCCCGTTAGTTGTACGCAGCAGTGCGAGGGATTCGGGTCCGCAGTTGCATAGTAAGTCTACGGCCGACATTGCCGGCAGGAATTCCCCGAACGGTTGATCATATTCGGGATGGACGAAGTCGTGAAAGATGACTTCGATTCCCGCCTCTTCCCACAGCTCCATGTCCATATAGTCCGGCCCGCCGGCTCCCGCCAGGTAGATGTCGGCGCCGAGCTGCCGGCAGATTGAGATCAGCCGCTCGTCGGGGTGCTCCTGCGCAGGCTCCAGCTGGCTTGCCCACTGGAGAGGGGTATCGATTCCCATTGAATCCATAAAGGCCTCCAGTGTGGCCCGGTTAAGCGGCGCCAGGTACTCCCACGATTTTTCCCATATCGGCTCCAGGCGTTCGGCCACCCAGGCGTAATGGGGTGTGGCGCCGTAGTGGGTCTTCAGCCCGTGTTGGTGCTTGCGGGCCCAGGAGGACTGCTTTGGATCAATCAGAACATCCTTGAGCAGCTGGCCGAAGTCGTGCAACACGGGAACAGTTATCCACTGCGGCCCCTGGGCAGTTTTACAGCGATTCCTGTTCTGCCACTCGCCCTTCTTGAACTGGACTGTGTCGAGAAGAATGAAGCTGTCCGCCCGGTCGATTTTGTCCAGGTATCCCGCCCAGGGCAGATACTGCGGCTGATGGATACCGACGATCATGGGGAGTCGGACCCTCGGCGGGCAGCAGTGTAGGCCACGAAAATGGGGTTTGAAAGCAGGAGATGGCCCTGGCCCTCCAGTTCCAGACGGTAGAAGGCGCGTGGTCTTGGTGATGGTGGCGGTGGCGATCCTTCAGGCTCTTCCCATACCAGCACCGTCGGGGGAATCTCGCACTCCGAGGCTATTACCTCTCCATTGCGAATCAAGCGGGCAGTCACTTCGGGTGGTTGGTTCCCGGTGTAACTCCACGCCGCATGAATAGCTAATTGCCCGGAGGATAATAACCACTGACCCATCCCTGATCGCGATTGACCACTGCTTGCCTCA
>JAUVWC010000264.1 GCA_030604325.1 Candidatus Zixiibacteriota bacterium
AAAGACCCAGCTGGCATCGCGCTGGATGTCACCGGAGGCAAGATGTACTGGACCGAATATGGTGCTGGGGGCAACCGGATCAAGCGTGCCAACCTGAATGGCTCGAATATTGAAACCCTGGTCTCCGGGCTCGACGACCCATATGGTATCGCGCTGGATGTCGCCGCAGGCAAGATGTACTGGGCCGATGCTGGTCTCAGTAAAATCATGCGTGCCAACCTCGACGGCACGGTCGAAGAAGACGTGGTTACAGGGCTCAGCCTGCCGTATGGAATCACGCTGATCATAGAGAATTAGAGATCCTGCCGCGGCCGGGTCTGTTTCAGAACCCGGCTTCGGCATCTTGGCGGGCCTGCGGCCGGGATACCTCTCGGCTGTCGGGCTATTTCTTGGCTAGCACGAAGGTCGCCGCGCCGACCTCCTCGTCACCGACATAAGCCATGATCGATCCCTTCAGGTGACCCTCCTCCAGCCGGGCGGCGAACAGGAGGTTCATTTCTTCCATATAGCCGGTGAAAGTGCAGCTGTTCCCCTCGATCTTCATGCCGGAGACGGGGGTGAACATCGCCTCACCCTGCATAGAGATAGTCACTTCACCGGTCCAATTCTCCCCATCCCAGTCGAGCACGAGCGTTATATCGCCGTCACCGATGTCGGCTGAGAAAGGTCCTTGCCAGGTGCCGGCGAATGCTTCCTCTGGTCGCGCCGCCGCAGCGGCGCCGGACGCTCCTGAGGATTTCGCCGCCCCGGCGCATCCCACCACGATGAGCAGCAGAGTCAGGGTTGCCATCTCGACCAGGGGCGTGGACCGGTAGGATGTGCGGTTTCTCTGGCTCATGTGGGTTATCCTCCCGTTGTCAGTAGTGTAGGTACACTTGAGTCATCCCATCGAGAGAACTGTATTTCTACATGTTGTCCCGCGATGATTCCCAGCGGAGGTCTGTTCTTCCAGGCTCCGCGGGTGAAGTCGGGGAAGTCGATCGAACGGCCGCGCCCCGCGATAGAGCGTTCGCTGAGGTCGATGACCGCACTCCAGGTGGCTCCGTCGTAGACGTCCATATCGGTGGATTTGCCCTCCAGCAGGCACTGGATGAGCCGGTAGTCCTCCAGATAGTCCATGCCGCCATGGCCGGCGCCTTCAGACCGCGCGCGCATCTCCTCCTGCCACAGCGGGTGTTCGAACTCCTCAACATACTCGGCCAGGTCCTCCCAGTTGTGTCCCGGGCTGCGCCCCTCGATATGGATCAGAGCCTCAGGGTATTTTCGCACTATCCCCTTCGTGCCCTGCAGGAGGATCTTCCGGCTGTAAGGCCGGGGGGTGTTGGTATCGTGAGTGATGAGAATCGTCTGACCCTTCCGGGTCTGCACAAGGGTGTTCACCACGTCACCCAGTTTGTAGGCCTGCCGCGCTGCCGGGCTGTCGGCTCCATACTCCCGCTCGGCCCACAGGTTGAGCCCCCTCGTCTGACAGCTCATGGAGACGAGGTAGTCGAGCTGGTTGCCGCGGTTGATGTCCATCCACTGGGTAACCGGACCGAAGCCATGGGTCGGATAGAGATCGGCGTCCCGCTCAATCGAATGCCGCACCCGCCAGCGCTCTTCGTAGAAATCGGTCAGCTTGTGCCACCGCAGGTCGTGCAGGTACCCGCACTCGGCGTGCATCAGTTCCCCGAACAGCCCCTGGCGGACCATGTTCAGGATCATCAACTCCGTGCGGTCGTAGCAGCAGTTCTCCATGGCTAGGCAGTGCCGCTGCGTTTTTTCACTGGTTTCCACCAGGTCCCAGCATTCGTCGATGTAGGTGGCCATGGGGATCTCGGTGGCGGCGTGCTTGCCGTTGAGCATGGCTGTCTTGCAGACGGGTGCATGTAGCTCCCAGGGAGTGGCGGTGAATACGAGGTCGAGATCCTCCTCGCTGCACATTCGAATGTAGTCCTGCCGCCCGCTCGAATATCCCCTGGGGCGGGGTTGGCCCGCCTCTTCCACCAACTGCTGGATCCGTGCCACTTTGTCCGGCACCAGATCGCAGACCGCCCTGACTTCGACATTCGGGATCCGCAGGAAGTTGCTGACGTGACTCGAGCCCTGGTGCCCGACACCGACGAAACCCATGCGTACCTTATCAAGGGGCGGGACGGTGATGGGAACGGGGGGCGACTCAAGCTGGGCCGCACATCCGCCGAGGCTCGCCGTCCCCAGGGAGAGCCCGATGCCGGCGGTGGCGGTGGTCTTCAGGAAGTCTCGGCGATTGAATTCTTCAGTCATGACCGGCGCTCCATATTCTGTTTCTCATCTTGTTCGATGTCGGGAAGCTGATGTGATGGGCGAATAACCGGTTACCTGAAATTCCAGTCATCACGCAGCCGATCGATCTGCCGGCGCTCTTTCTTGGTGGGGCGTCCCTTGCCCCGGAATACCGGTGTAGGAGCGGCCTTCAACTCGGCGGCCAGCACCTGGCGAGCCTGCCGCGACTGCGGGGTCTCCTCGTACAGCTTCTGTGCCTCGGCGGCAGGGCCGCGCCGGTCGGTCAAAGCCCGGATGATCAGATGATAGCCGTATATGCCTTTGGTGATCATTAGTTCGTCGCCGAGCCTAATCGGTTTGGCGCGCTTGGCGCGAGCGCCGTTCAGGTGGACTTTACCGCCGTCGATGGCCTTGGCGGCCCGCGCCCGTGTTTTGTAGATCCGCGCCGCCCACAGCCAGCGATCGAGACGGACACTTTCCGGATTGCCTGTATCGCTCACACTTTTCCGGGTTGGACGGGTGCTGCTCATGTTGCATTCTCCGCCATGCTTGGTGCCTGCCGTCGGGCACGCCTGCTATCGTAGGGGAGCGTCCCACACCATGACAATCTTCGAAACCGCCCGACATGCCAGCCGCATCGATCCGCCTGCGGTGCTGACACACACATAATGAAAGGCCCCGGTCCCAATCTTCGGGGCCGGGGCCTAAAAGCCAGTGTCGGTGGCGGTGGGTTGCCC
>JAUVWC010000095.1 GCA_030604325.1 Candidatus Zixiibacteriota bacterium
AGCTCCGCCAGCCACCGCCGGCCAGTCGTATCCCCCGGTGACCGCCTGAGCCACTCCTCCCACACCCCCGCCGCCTCATCGAACCTGCCGGAGACGGCATATGAATAGGTGAGCTGTAAGTAGGTGGCGAACATGTCCATGTCGAAGGGTAGCTCGTCCAGCACTCCCTCCATTAACTCCTGGGCCAGGGCCGTGTCTCCGTTGGCCAGCGCCACCCGTCCCCGGTGGGCACGGTAACGCGGTGCCGACAGGTCGATACGCTGCCTCCCCCACTCCAGCAGTTCCCACGCGCGTGCCGTCTGTCCATCCCGGACGAGGGCACTGGCCGCCTCTCTGAAGACGACACTGTAGTTCTGGAGGAGTTCCGCGGCATTCTTGTCCTTGTAGACGCGGGGATCGTTGATCCCGCGGTATTGAAACACCTCCTTGAGGTTATGCACCGACCGTTCGATGTTGACCAAACTCGGGGAGGGGAGCAACCTGAAGACGAAGCCCTCCAGCTGGATATTACGCTCGAAGCCGGCCTGGTTCTCCACCGGTACGGTGATGGCGAAATAGATCGGCTTCCTCCCCTGGTTGGCCATGACAACGTGGGCGATTATCCAGTCCTGAGTGCGCAGGATCTGTCCGCGACGCAGCGGCCACGAGATCCCCGACAACTGCATGGTGGTGTCTTGCGGGACCTGTCTAAGACCTCCCAGACTCGCTAGCTGCTGGTCGCTATAAAGGATGGGAACTTTCGGCTGTCGATCGCGCAGCTCCTTCATGTACCAGGTGGTGTTGAGGAGACTCAGGTTCACCACTCGCACGTCACGGCGGATGCCCTCCACCACCTGCAGATACCAGAGGGGATAGGTGTCGTTGTCGCCGTTGGTGAAGAGGATCGCATCCTTCTCACACGACTGAAGGATATTGTAGCCGTAGTCCCAGGAGAGATAATCCCCCGTTCGGTCGTGACTGTGATAGAGGCGGGCGGTCTGGGTTCCCACCAGGGCGAACCCCAACAAACCCACGGTGAGGGCAGTCCAGCGCTTGGCCGCCGCGACCCTCCCCTCCCCTGCCCCGTGCAGCCACTCCTGCAGGAGACCGGCCAGTCCCGCCATGCCGGCGCCGATCCAGATGGCGGTGGCGAAATAACAGCCCACGAAGATGTAGTCGCGGTACCGCGGCTGCGGGTCGGGCATGTTCAGGTAGATAACCAAGCCGAACCCCATGATTATCCACAGGGCTGCGTTGGCGAAGAAGGTGCGTTTGTCCCGCCACAGGTTCACCATCGCTCCGAAGAAGGCTAAAACGTAGAAGGGAATCCAGAACTGGCTCCAGAAATAGCGCAGGAACTGGTCACCGAGCTGGTACGACCAGTCGGCGCTGCGCGTGAACATAGTGACCAGCAGCGATTCGGCGCCGTACTGTCGGCGCAGTATGAACTGAATGAAAAGCGGCCAGTCCTCCGGATTGTTCATGTCGATGGGAGGGTTCAGGCCGGAACGGATGAAAAGCATGAAGTAGAGGCTATACCCGGCGATGAACAGTACCAGGGCGGTGACCCAGAACTTGAAGCGTCTCCTGTCCGGGTGGTCGAGGAACCAGAGGAGGATGAGGATAACCGGAGCGGCGTAAAGCACCCCCAGGATGCCCGCCCCCACCGCCAGGGCGACGGACAGCAGCAGGGCGGCAACCAGAAAGTTCCACCAGGTCAGCACGGGACGGTCGAGATACCAGAGGGAGCGGTCGAGGTAGAGGAGCAGGATGGCGATCGACGGGACCGTCAACAGCGCCAGCAGGTGGTTTCCTGCCCCGATTCCCAGGATGTAGGCCGCCAGCAGCAGCAGAGAGGCCCGCTTCCGATCCCCTGCACCGCGGAGGTGGCGCAGTACCAGCCAGAGGCAGAGGGCGGTGACCGTCATCGACAGCCCGTATACCTCCGCCTCCACGGCGTTGAACCAGGCCGAGTGGCTGAAGGCATAGGCCAGGGCGCCGGTGGCCGCGGCCACAGCCTGAACCGTCGGTGAGTAGCCCTCCCACTTCTGCCGCCCCTCTTCCCACAGGTGGAGCACCTCGAGGATGATTCCGTAGAGAAGCAGGGCGGTCAGGGCAGAGGCCACTACGGAGATGAAGTTCACCTCAGCCGCCACACTGAATGGTGTGGGGACCATACAGAAGAGGCGTCCGAGCAGGACAAACGTCGGCGCCCCGGGTGGATGAGGTATCCCGATGGTATAGGCGGTGCTGATGAATTCACCCACATCCCAGAACGCCACCGTAGACGCCATAGTAAGCGTATAGACGATGAGAGAGGCCGCTCCTACAAACCAGGCCCCTGCCAGGCGGGGATCACGGGATATTCTCATAGTGTCCTAGTACACCGTTCCGCAATTACGCTTGCATTCGAGCGCCGATGCATTCCAGCCAGCCGCGTTGCTCGTCGTTGCAATAGACACCGCTATTCCTCCTCCTCGTGCCTTGCCGGCCGGACGCCTCGGCACTCTCGATACTTAACCGTAATTACGGAGCGGTGCACTCAGTAACTCAGGCTCTCTAGGGTAAGTCAAGAGATGATGGCTTTCCGCTATTCAGGGATTGTTCCCGCATACCGGCGGAGGAGGGCAAAGTTCCCGTTATCCGGGCTCCCCGGGCACGGGGCCCGGCAGTCTGACGGAGGAGAGTACTTCGACGAGTTCCGACTCGGCGAGGTCGCCCATCACCGTTATCTGGTTAATTCCTATCCACCCGGTGGCATAGGTGTAGCCCCCATAGCCCCGGCGCCGGCCGGAACGCACCTCCCTCAGCCCAGGTTTCTCGCTGCCCTCCGGCGCCTTTTTGGCGTTCTCCATGGCAAAGACGGAGAACGAGGCGTAGCCGTCCGAGTAGAAGCTCTGCAGGTATTCTCCATCCCGGCGGGAGCCGTGCTTGACTTTGGTGAGAGTGAATCCGGCCGGCAGGTGCTGGGCCGTCGGGGCGTGCCGACCGGTCTCGCGCAATAATTCTTCCGGCGAGGCGCATTCGGTGCCGCGTTCCTGACGCTGTATGAAAGCTCCCTCGGGCAACGGGAAAATCTCCACGCGCAGTCTTTCTCTGAACCTGATCCATCTGTACTCATACCGCTGGACCAGCTTCTCCCGGGAGTCGTAGACCTCAAGTTTCAGGGGTACACCGTAGGTGCTGTCCACCCACGCCTTCAGCGAGGGGCGACCGGGATTGCGGGGAGTGATACCGACAGCATAGGTACTCCGTCCGGCCACCTCCGGTCCACGCTGGGCCTCGATCCTGTAGTTCTCCCGGAGAAGATCGAGATAGGTATACGAGATCACCATCCCCAGTGTCTGCACCTCCGAGCGCTCGCTGACCCAGACCGTATCCCCCCCACCCCACTTGTACAGGTGGTCCCCCAGGGCCAGTACGTGCCACTCCCTGTCGTCCGGCAGGTCACGAAAATCCACCCTGTACTCGGAGGGCGGGATGTGGAGCACGCGCTGCCGGTAGACGGTGTCCTCTCTGCGGCGACTGCCTGAAAAACGGGTCTGGATACGCTCGCCTACGAAGGCGATCTGCTGCTGCCTCTTCAGAACCTCGGCCAGGACATCCTGTGGTATCTCCTCGCACACCGGCATCCCGGCACCGACTGCCGGCGCCGGCGGCACAGGGCAGATCGCTGCGATGAGGAGAACCGCCAGGAAAAAGTGGATGCCGGTCGGCCGGTTATACACCCGGGTTCAACGCCTCTCTCGCTGGACCATGACTACCACGGAAGCTCCGTCGTTGAAGGGAAGGGCTTCGGTGGCCAGGGCGTGCTCCTCGATAAGGAAGTCGGGGATAAACTCCTCCTCGGCCATCTCGGCCACGGTCGGAGTGGAGGGGGACCGCGAATCGATGATGGAGAAAGTGGTAAGCGTGGCCAGTATGAGGGCCGCGGCCGCAGCGGCTCGCCACAGCCAGCGGGGCGCTCTCTGGGCAGGAATCGGGACGATACGATCACGCATGAGGAGCGTGGCCCTGAACAGTTCTTCATAGCCTCCTGGAGGAGGTTCCACCGGATCTGCCTCAGGAGAGAGTATGTCAGCAACAGCATCGAGGTCGGCCAGCATACGGCGGCAAGGCTCACACCCTTCGATGTGCTCGCGCATCTTCTGGGCCTCACCCTCCTCCAGCCAGCCTTCCCGCAGTGCCGTCAACCTGGCTGAATCGGGACAGATCCTCATAATGTCACCCCCCTCAGCCGCTCGCGCAGTTTCATCCGACCGTAGTGGAGCCGGCTCATGACGGTTCCTTCCGGGCAATTCATTATTTCAGCAATTTCCCGATGGCTGAATCCCTCCAGATCGAACAGCACCACTACAGCGCGCTGCTCCGGCGAAAGCGTCCCCAGGGCGAGCTGGATCCGCTCCTGCACCTCCATCATCTCGTAGTCTCTCTCCGGGTTACTACGCTCGAGTAGCGTTCCCGTCGAGTGTTCATCCTCCGTATCAGCGGGATCACCACCTCTGGTGGCGACACCTTTGGTACCGAGGAATTTCTCCTCCATTCCTGCCGCGAACGCCCCTCTGCGCAACTTCTCCCGTTTCAGAAAGTTGAGCGTCTTGTTAACGACGATCCGATAGAACCAGGAAGAAAAGAAGAAACGCCTGTTAAAAGTGCCAGCGGAGCGATGAATTTCCAGCAGTGCGTCTTGGGCCAGATCCCAGGCGTCCTCCCGGTTCCTGGTCATACGCAGGGCGATCGAATAGGCCTTTTTCATATACCGCCCGCCCAGTTCTTCGAAGGCGTGACGGTCTCCTCTTGCGATTCGCCCCACCAATACTTCGTCCGTCTGGGCATAAATGTTGTTGTCCCGGCTTCCCAAAGGTATACAGCCTAGTTCTTAACTCCCTTCAGGTCTGCTGAAGGAAGCTCGTTCGGGTTGTAGCTCCCCAGCGATTCGGCCAGCCGCAGGGCCCGCAGGGCCAGATCGGTCTCCGTGTGGTATTCCAGATGGTGCCGCAGCAGGCGCGCCGTCTGTTGCCGGACCTCGCGAGAGGGCGAGAGAACTGAGGCCGCAGCAACTCCCTGCCTTCTTCCAAGCTGGATGGCCAGCTCGACCGCTTCCCCGGAAATCGAGGTAGCGGCACCCTCACCCGGATAGCAGCGCCGGCAGAATACCGTTCCCTGCGGAAAGGAGAAAGTACCTCCTCCTCCCAGAGCGCTGCCGCATCCAGCGCACCTCTCCAAGTGAACAGCATAACCCAGTAGCGCCGCCATGTGGATCTGAAAGGCAAAGAAGAGGAGCTGGGAATCGCCAAGCCCCTCTTCGTAGGCCTGCAGCACATTCAACAGCAGATCGTAGACATCTTCGCTCGAATTTTCCTGCCACATCAGCCGACCGACCAGTTCGATGACGGCCTGAGCGTAGGTGGAGCGGAACAGGTCCTCCCGAATGCGGGCGAAAGGCTGGAGCAGGTCCGCCTGGGTAACGGTTTGCAGTTCGCGGCTCTCTCTGATAGAAAGGGTCACCCGCACACGCTGCATCGGTTCCAGCGTCGAGGCGAACCTTCCCCTTTTGCCCCGGGCGCCCTTGGCAACGGCCTTAACGAGTCCACGCTGCCTGCTGTAGAAGGTGACGATCCGGCTGGTCTCACGGTAGTGCTGAGAGCGGAGGGTAACCGCATCGAGGGTAAGTAGCGACATTACCCGGCTAACCCGAAGGCCTGCAGTAGAAGCGAAGCCAGAGCGAAATAGATAAGAAGCCCGATGATATCGTTGGACATGGTCACGAAGGGGCCGGTGGCAATTGCCGGATCAATCCTCAGCTGGTCGAAGACCATGGGTACCACCGTACCCATGGTGGCGGCGACGATTATGGCGGTCAGCATGCTGAGGCCCACAATCAGCCCGAACACCGCATGGCCTATCCAGAACCAGGAGAAAAGTCCAACCACCAGCCCGCATATAACCCCCATAGCCAATCCTACCCTGACCTCTTTGAAAATCCGGCTTGCCGCGTGGATCAGGTCAGACTGCCCCGTAGCAAGACCGCGCACCACTATCATAGAGGATTGCAGTCCG
>JAUVWC010000074.1 GCA_030604325.1 Candidatus Zixiibacteriota bacterium
CCGACCTGGCGCTCTGCCGCGCGGGCGCGGCCACAATCGCCGAATTGGCCACCCATGGCGTCCCCGCTCTTATGGTCCCGCTGCCGACCGCGGCAGGGGGACATCAGGAGGCCAATGCGCGGGTTATGGCCGAAGCGGGCGCGGCAGTTCTGCTGCCCAGCGAGGAACTGTCCGGCGAACGTCTTACCTTGGAAATCAAAGCGCTGGTTGGCGATGAGGCCCGCCTTGAAGTGATGGCCACGGCTGTTGCTGGTATGGCCCATGGAGGAGCGACTCTTCGTGTGGCTGAAGGCCTGGTACGGATTGCCAGGTGGCTGGGCCCCCAGGAGCGGGCGAATATACTTTCCCGGTTCCTTGGAGCGGGGCCATGACCCGGTTCACGCGCATCGAACGGATCCATTTCGTCGGGATCGGCGGTATCGGTATGAGCGGGATCGCCGAACTGCTTCTCGCTGAAGGATATGTGGTCAGCGGCTCCGATCTGGAGCTCACCGATATCACCTCACGCCTGGAGGAACTCGGAGCGACCATCTACGAGGGGCACAAGGCCGAGCAGACCGACGGGGCTCACGCCGTGGTCTACTCCTCGGCGGTGGGGCTCGACAATCCGGAGGTGGTGCGGGGTTTCGAGCTGAAGATTCCGGTCATCCGCCGCGCAGAGATGCTGGGTGAGCTGATGCGGATGCAGTTCAGCATTGGAGTGGCTGGAACACATGGCAAAACCACAACTACCAGCATGGTGGGGCACCTGCTCGCCGAAGGCGGATTGGCGCCCACGTTGATCGCCGGTGGGAGGGTGCACGAGCTAGGTACTTCCATGCGCGTGGGTGATGGGGAATATCTGGTGGCCGAGGCGGATGAGTTCGACCGCTCCTTCCTGCGGCTCTTCCCGACAGTGGCTGTAATCACCAACGTGGAGGCCGAACACCTCGACACTTACGGTGAGCTGGGATCGATGGAGGATGCCTTTGTGGAGTTCGCCAATAAGGTCCCCTTCTACGGCGCCGTGGTGGTGTGTCTGGATGATGCCGGCCTGCGCGGCCTTATACCTCGCATTGATCGCGCCCTGCTGACATACGGTATCACATCGCAGGCCGATCTGCGGGCGGACGACCTCGAGTTTGAGGGATTGGGGAGTCTCTTCCAGGCCACCTGGCGTGGCCAACGGCTCGGTCCGGTACGCCTGCGGGTTCCGGGTGTACACCACGTACGTAATGCGCTTGCCGCCCTGAGCGTCGGCCTGCATCTCGATCTGGATCCCTCCTCCCTCATTGACGCTCTAGGGACCTTCACCGGTGTGGCCCGACGGTTCGACGTCAGGGGCGAGTTTCACGATGTGATGGTGGTCGACGACTACGCACACCACCCGACCGAAGTCACTGCGACGCTGAAGGCGGCCCGTAGCGGCTTCGACCGGCGGATCGTCGCCGTGTTCCAGCCGCATCTCTACAGCCGGACCCGGGATTTCGCCGAAGAGTTCGGTTCGGCGCTCCTCGACACCGACCTGCTCGTAGTCACCGATATCTACCCGGCCAGGGAGAAACCGATATCGGGTGTGAGCGGAGAGCTTGTGGCACAGGCGGCCCGCTAGCAGGGGCACCGGCATGTGGTCTATCTTCCTGATGTGACCGAGGTCCCCGACTACCTGACCGGTGTGGTGGAGGCCGGTGATATGGTGATCACTATGGGGGCGGGGGACGTCTGGGTGGCGGCCCGTACCTACGTCGAGCTCCTGGAGGAGAAGGGAGTGGGGGAGTGAGAAACGTCCGGGCACTCGCCGAAGCCCTCCAGAGGGCGAGGGTGGGGGAGATCCGCCAGGGGGAGCGGTTGTCCAATTACACCACCATGGGTGTGGGCGGTCCCTGCCGGGCACTGGTGCGGCCCCCCGACCTGGACAGTCTGGAGCGGCTCATCCGGGTTCTGGGTGATCTGGAAGCACCCTACCTGCCGGTGGGTGGTGGAAGCAACCTGTTGGTCGCCGACGAGGGATTCGAAGGAATCATCATCGCCACCGAGGCACTGCAGGAGTGGGAGGAGCTCGACAACCACAGGCTGCTTGCAGGGGCTGGAGTGGCAACCGCCCGGATCGTGAGGTGGGCGAGCGGCAGGAACCTGACCGGATTGGAGGCCCTCGCCGGTATACCAGGCACGATAGGGGGGGCGTGCGTGATGAACGCCGGGGGCCATGGTGGCACTATCGCCAGCAGTCTTCAGCGGGTGGAGGTCGTAACTGCACCGCCGGCAATACACACAGTAACTGTGGAAGCGGAGGCGCTGGGCCTGGCCTATCGCAGCTCCTCCCTTCCCGGGGGCTCGGTCGTAGGAAGAGTTGAACTGCAGTTCGAAGAGGCGGTCGACCCGGGCGCCGTCGAGCAGACTGTGCTGGATCTTCTGGCCCGTCGCGCCGCCACACAGCCCATTGGAACACCGAGCATGGGCAGCGTGTTCAAGAATCCTGATGAGGATTCAGCCGGACGATTGATAGAGACGTGCGGCCTGAAAGGTCTGCGTGAGGGCCCGGTAGTGGTGAGTGAGCTGCATGCCAACTTCATTGTGAATACGGGTGGGGCAACGGCGACGCAGATACGGACCCTTATCGACATGGTACGGGAAGCGGTGGAGGCTCTGACCGGGATCAGGCTTGAGCCGGAGGTCGTGATGCTGGGATTTGCCGGGGATCCACCTCCCCCCATGGCGTGGATTCCCAGGGGCAATCCCCTCCGTTCGGTCGAGCCCGCCATCGAAAAGAGTTTTGGCGCCCTGCCGGGTGGCGTCGCAGGAGATAGGGCACCGTGAACAGGCTCCGCAGCAGGCAGCGGATCATCCCCCGGCTGGGGATGCTTGCGGGCGTGCTGATTACTCTGGCCGGGGTGGGCCTGCTGTCCAGGGCAGCAATGAGCGGCCTTTCCGCTGCCACCACCTTCACCGTTGAGGAGCTGCGGGTGGAGGGAAACCGCTATCTCGATCCCGCAGAGTTGATCGCCCTTGCCCAGCCGGCCCGTCTCACCTCTGAGGAGGTGGACGACGAGGATCTGGAGATGCTCGGAGAGCGGATCTCCGCTCACCCGCTGGTGGAGCGGGTGGTTGTGCACCGCAGCCTTCCCGCCTCGGTAGTGATCGAAGTCGAGGAGCTGGTCCCCGTTGCCTTTCTGGAGGGATCCCCCGTCCGGGGTGTAGACGGCCGGGGACGGGTCCTTGAACAGCTAGAACCGCTCCGCTACGGCGCGCTTCCCTTTATCACGGGGACGACCGCCGACCCGGTTGAAGGGGAGGCCTCAGGGGCCCTCTGGCGGGCAGTGAAGGCCTTGCAGGAACTGAGCGAGCATGCTCCACGGCTGCTGGATCGGGTCTCCGAGGTGCAGCCCCGTGCCGGAGGGGAGATCGCGCTCGTGCTCACCGGCGACGCCGTGGTAGTGCGCCTTGCCGAGCGCAGCCTGGAGCGGATGCTGCCGCTCGTGGGAGCGCTGGTGATGGAGGGCCGCAGGCGCCACGCTCCTCTGGCCGAGGTCGATCTGCGGTTTGAAAACACCGTTATCTATCGAGAGCGGAAAGGGGGCCCATAAGCTCATGGCCGCCACAAATCTGATCGCCGGATTGGACATCGGGACGACGAAGATCGTAGCCATCATCGCCGAGCCCGACGAGGACGGCTCGCTGCGCATTCTGGGCGTCGGAAAGAGCCATTCGCTCGGCCTGCGCCGGGGCGTGGTGGTGAACCTTGAGAAGACGATCCGGAGCATACAGGACGCCCTGGACGCAGCGGAGAGGCTCGCCGGGGTCGAGGTCGGTTCCGTGTTCGCGGGCATCGCCGGCGACCATATACGCAGCATCAACAGCCGCGGTGTGATCGCTGTCAGTCGGCGTGGCAACGAGATCACCCAGGCCGATGTGGACCGGGTCATCGAGGCGGCCAAGGCGATCGCCCTGCCCATGGACCGGGAGATCATACATGTGATCCCGCAGGAGTTCATCGTGGATGACCAGTCGGGCATAAGAGATCCGGTCGGCATGGCCGGAGTACGGCTGGAGGGAGAAATCCACATCATCACCGGCGCGGTCACCAGCGCACAGAACATCTATAAAAGCGTCCAGCGGGCCGGGGTCGAAGTGCAGGATCTGGTGCTGCAGCCCCTGGCCACCTCATACGCCGTGCTTACCGAGGACGAGAAGGAACTGGGTGTAGCCGTGCTGGATCTGGGCGGGGGGACGGCGGATCTGGCCGTTTTCTACGACGGATCGATACGGCATACCGCGGTCATCGGTCTCGGAGGCGAGAACGTTACCAACGATGTGGCCATCGGGCTGCGTACACCCAGGGACCAGGCCGAACGGATAAAGATTGAACACGGTGTGGCTCTGCAGTCGATGGTCCAGAAGGACGAGATGATCGAGGTACCCGGTGTGGGCGGACGTCCCGCGCGGGAGGTCTCCCGTGACGTGCTGGCGGCTATCATTGAGCCCCGTATGGAGGAGATCTTCGCCCTTACCCTGCGGGAGATCCAGCGTTCTGAGTACGTGGACCTGCTCACCACCGGGCTGGTACTGACCGGCGGGGCAGCAATGCTGGAGGGAGCCTGTGAGCTGGCCGAACAGGTATTCGACCTGCCGGTGAAGCTGGGGGTGCCCACCGGGATTGCGGGCCTCTCCGAGGAAGTCGCCACCCCTGTATACGCCACGGCCGTTGGCCTCCTCAAGTACGCGGTAACGGAGGGGCTGGGACGTGGCAGGCGTTTTCTCTCCACCGGCGGCGGGCTGTTCGATTCGATCCTGGCCCGCATGCGCCGGTGGATAGACGAGTTCTTCTAGAAAGATGAGCAGCCGGTGTGACCTACCGAAAGGTTCACCGGCAGTCTCAAACACGCGGGAGGTAGACAAATGACGTTGACCTTGGGACTGGCAACCGAGGGCCATGCTATCATGAAGGTGGTCGGCATCGGCGGGGCCGGGGGCAATGCGGTCAACCGGATGATCGGTGCGGGCTTGGCCGGAGTTGAGTTCATATCGGTCAATACCGACGCGCAGGCCCTTGATGTCTGCAAAGCTGAACAGAAGGTGCAGATCGGTTCCGGCCTGACAAAGGGATTGGGCGCCGGCGCCAATCCAGAGATCGGGCGCCGGGCGGCCGAAGATGACCGGGACATCATTCATGAGGTGATGACGGGCGCCGATATGGTTTTTGTCACCTGCGGCATGGGGGGTGGAACCGGTACCGGCGCTGCCCCGATCGTAGCGGAGATCGCCAAGCATCAGGGCTCTCTCACCGTGGCGGTCGTCACCAAGCCCTTTCAGTTCGAAGGGCCGAAGCGGATGAAGCGGGCCGAGGAGGGTATCAAGCAGCTCAAGGAGCGGGTCGACACGCTGATCGTGATTCCCAACCAGCGCCTGTTGGCCATCACCACCGAGAAGACACCGCTCACCGACGCCTTCAAGATCGCCGATGACATTCTTCTGCGCGCCACACGGGGTATCAGCGATCTCATCACCATTCCGGGACTGATAAATCTCGATTTCGCGGACGTGCGCACCGTGATGATGGAGATGGGGGATGCCCTGATGGGAACGGGGGAGGCTTCGGGTGAAAACCGGGCAGTGGAAGCCGCCACCCAGGCCATTTCCAGCCCCTTACTGGAAGAGGTTTCGATCGACGGGGCCACCGGACTGCTGGTGAACATCTCCGGTGGGCCTGGTATGACCCTGCGGGAGGTGAGCGAGGCCACCGAGGTTATTATTCAGGCCGCCGGTAACGAGGCGAACGTAATCTTCGGCGCGGTCATCGAGGACCGGGTAGGGGAGAGTATTCGTGTGACCGTTATCGCCACCGGTCTGGGCGACGGCACCGGCCGCAGGCGGAGCATCCCCATTCCTGAGAAGAAGGAGGAGGAGGTCGGTAAGGTGGTGGTTTTCCCCACTCCCGGCCACGATCACAGCCAGGAAATCCCGGCCTACCAGCGCGGCGGGGTCTCCGCCTCCGCGCGGGAGCAGATCGTGATCGAAAAGGGGAAGATCCAATCGTTCACGCCCGACGACCTGGAGATTCCCACCTTCCTGCGCAAGCAGATGGACTGACGGAGGCCGGCCGGTCAGTTCCCTGTAACTCTTTACTCCCGCCGGCTGCTTCAAAGACCGCCCGGGCGCCCGCCCTCCCCCTCCCGCAGGGTGGGCGCCCCGGCGGTTGACATCTTCCGATAATCCCTCGGAACCTGATCATTGTTAACATGTAGAATGTGACAGGCAGAGCCGGCAGCAGCGGACTTATAGTCCTATCGTCAGATCCGCCTTCTCAAAGAAGTGGAGTGACTATTATGCCCCTTCAGGGGGCATTGCAGTCAATTGTTAGAGGATGGGAGCACCAGTGAGGTGAGTTGGGACAATATTGGATGTGGAAGGATTTCAATCTAGAGTGGAACCTACAGATAAGTTGGCAATGCTATGATTGGTCGGATGGATCTTTTCCATTGCATCAGCCAGGGAGGACTCAGTCAGATGAGCGTATCGCTGTGTTGTTGCCAACTGCTTATGACCCAAGATACGCCCTACCTTGTAGACCGGGACGTCTGCCATCACCAACCAGGACGCACAGCAATGTCGAAGGTCATGGAAGCGCCAGTTATGCAGTCGCCGTGCTTTCGTTGTATCCCAACCTAATTTCGCTCGTACCCGGTTCCACCGATTAAGGATATCAGCTAGCAGTTGCTCGATGTCGCTCGAAGAGATTTCGTC
>JAUVWC010000094.1 GCA_030604325.1 Candidatus Zixiibacteriota bacterium
CCCGTCTGCCCGAGCGTCTCTCGCTGCTGCATGAAGGGATGACCTCGCTGCTCCGCCGGACCGAACCCTCCGAGGTCGCCGTCGAGGAGTTGTACGTGGCCCGCAACGTCCGCTCCGCCCTGACCCTCGGCCATGCCCGGGGAGTGATCCTGCTGGCCTGCGCCCAGAGCGGCCTGGTGCCGGCCGAATACCCGGCCAATACGGTCAAACAGGCCGTCCTCGGCCAGGGGGGAGCCTCGGCGACAAAGGAACGGGTTGCGTTTATGGTCCAGGCTATTCTGGGACTGGAAGAGATCCCCCAGCCGGCCGATATTACCGACGCGCTCGCCTGCGCCATCTGTCACGCTCACAAGCGGGACCTGCCGACATGATCTCGTATCTGAAGGGCACACTGGCCGTCAAGCATCCTACCGAAGCGGTTGTCGAGGTAGGCGGGGTCGGCATGCACTGCCGCATCAGCCTCACCACCTATGCCGACCTGCCAGAAGTGGGCAGCCACGTTCGCCTCGTTACCCAGATGGTGGTTCGCGACGACGTGATCGACCTGTACGGCTTCATCTCCGAGGCCGAACGCATGCTGTTCGGGCTGCTGAAGGGGGTGTCAGGGGTCGGGCCTAGAATGGCGCAGGGTATACTCTCCGGACTGTCCGTGGAGGAGTTCGCCAGGGCTCTGGCCACCGAGAATCTGGCCACCCTCACCGCCGTCAGGGGGGTGGGCAGAAAAACGGCCGAGCGGCTCGTGCTGGAGCTGAAGGAAAAACTCCCTCACCTGGAGGAGGTCACCGGTGTGCCGGTACCCAGTGGTGTGGAGCCGGTCGTGGAAGTACCAGCATGGCAGGAGGAAGCCGTGCTCGCCCTGAGCTCACTGGGTTACAGCGTTACCGACGCAGAGGGGGCGGTGCGACGCGCCCTGGCAGAGCTGGAGGGAGAACCCACCGTCGAAACCGTCGTCAAGCGGGCGCTGACCCTCGCACGCTGATTTCAGAGGCCTTCCTACCGGGGCTCGACACAGTACTCCTCCGGCAACTCCGGATGAGGACTATCGGGTCTGTGGGTGGATCAAGGATATGGCAGAACCGCGCGTTACCGCACCCAAACCTACCCGGGAAGAGCTGGAATACGAGGAGGTCCTGCGGCCTCGATCATTCGAGGAGTTCGCGGGCCAGCAGGAGGTAGTGGAGAACCTGCGCCTCTTCATTCAGGCCGCCCTCCAACGGGGGGAGCCGCTGGATCACCTGCTGCTCTCCGGGCCTCCCGGTTTGGGCAAGACCACGCTGGCCCACATCGTGGCCAACGAGATGGGGGTGGAGCGCAGGGCTACCTCCGGCCCCGTTATGGAGCGCCCGGGCGATCTGGCGGGTCTGCTGACCGGCGTCGGCGAAGGGGATGTGCTCTTCATCGACGAGGTCCACCGCCTGAGCCCGGTCGTCGAGGAGTACCTCTACTCCGCCATGGAGGACTACCGGCTGGATATCCTCATCGATCGCGGCCCCAGCGCACGTTCGGTCAAGCTCAACCTGAACCGCTTTACGCTGATCGGCGCCACGACCCGGGCGGGCATGCTCACCGGCGCGCTGCGCGCCCGCTTCGGGCTGACCATCCGGCTCGATTTCTACTGCTCGGAGGAGATGGCCACCATCGTGGAGCGCTCGGCACGGGTACTGAATGTGGAGCTGGAACCGGAAGGCGGACGGGAGATCGCCGGCCGCAGCCGGGGAACTCCCCGCATCGCCAACCGTCTGCTCAGAAGGGCGCGCGACGTGGCGCAGGTGCGCGGTGAAGGGGTGATCACCAGGGAGATAGCCGACGAGGCGCTGAACATGCTCGGAGTGGACGGCCGCGGCCTGGACGAGATGGACCGGAGGCTGATGCTGGCCATCCTGGATAAGTTCGACGGCGGGCCGGTGGGCCTGAACAGCCTGGCGGTGGCGGTCGGTGAGGAGGGAGAGACCCTCGAAGTGGTGCACGAGCCGTATCTGATCCAGGAGGGACTCCTCCACCGCACCTCCCGCGGGCGGGTGGCTACCACCCAGGCCTATGCCTATTTCGACCGCGAGCCCCCCTCGGAGGGACCGGACCTCCGAGGAGAGCAGGTGGACCGGCAGCAGCCCAACACGCAGCACCCCAACCTCTTCGAGGACGAGCCCGGCAAGGGCGCCGGCGAGGAATCCGGCAGTGCTTAAGGCGCGGATATGGAAAAAGTGAACCGGCGGATTGCGGCCATCGTGGTGGCGGCGGGAGCCGGTCGCCGGATGGGAGATACGGGAGAGGATCTGCCCAAACAGTTTGTAGAGGTGGAGGGCCGTCCCCTGTTCGTGAACTCCCTGCTACCCTTTGAAGCACATCCCCTGGTCCAGGACATCACGGTCGTACTGCCGCCGGGCCGCCTGAAGGGATGGGAGGACCGGCTGCGGCACGACTTCGGTCTGGAGAAGATCCTGGCCGTGGTGGCAGGCGGAGCCCATCGCTGCCAGTCGGTTCGGTTAGGGCTGGAAGCCGCTTCCGCCGGCCAGCCCTGGCCCGAAGATGCCATGGTGGCCGTACACGACGGTGTGCGACCTCTGCTCAGCATCGCGCTCCTGAGCAGGGTGATCGAGGCGGCCCTCGACAGCGGTGCGGCCGTGCCGGCACTGTCGGTGGCCGATACCGTGGTGGAGGTGGATGAGGAGGATGGTTGGGGCGGTGTGGTCGACCGCTCGCGGCTGCGCCTGGTGCAGACCCCGCAGGTGTTCCGCGCCGGCTGGCTGGAAGAGGCACACCGCAGCACGGGAGGTGAGGAAACCACCGATGACGCGCAGCTCGTGCGCGCCCTCGGCCACCCGATCAGTCTGGTAGCGGGGGAGGTCGTAAACATCAAGGTCACCGACCTGCTCGATATGGAGCTGGTGCATTATCTGGTTGCGGGAGGAAACCTGTGAGAGACGGAGTGCGGGTGGGCCTCGGTTTCGACGTGCACCGCGCCGATCCCCAGCGACCGCTGGTGCTGGGAGGCGTTCGCCTGGAAGATGCACCCTTCGGGCTGGCGGGCCACTCCGATGCCGATGTCGTCCTGCATGCCGTAGCCGATGCCTGCCTGGGGGCGCTCGCCCTCGGCGATATCGGCCAGCACTTCCCCGATACCGATCCCGCCTGGGAGGAGGCCGATTCCCGCCAGCTGCTGGGCCGCGTGATGGAGCTCGTCCACGGAGCGGGCTGGCAGGTGGGCAATGTGGATGTGACCGTGGTGGCGCAGACGCCCCGGCTGGCCCCTCATATCCCGGCCATGCGCCGGTGCCTGGCCGAGGTGCTGGGCTGCCCGTTTGAGGCGGCATCGGTGAAGGCGACTACCCACGAGGGCCTCGGCTCGCTCGGACGGGCCGAGGGGATCGCCGCCCACGCGGTAGTGGCCCTTGTCCAGGGGAAAGCCGGCAGCCCATGACCGCCAGGCCGGTGATAGGGGTGTTACTGGGTGGAACCTCACCGGAGCGGGAGGTCTCGCTTTCCTCGGGAACAGGAGTGGCCGAGGCCCTCGAGGCCGAGGGATGGCCGGTGAGGCTCTACGACTACGGTACGGCGGGGGAAGAGAAACACGGTTCGGTGGCCGCCCGCCTCGAACATGCACTGAGTGAGGGGGAATTGGTCGACGTCGAACTGGTGTTCATCGTGCTGCATGGGGGAGCAGGCGAAGATGGACGGGTACAGAGTTTCTTCGAACTGGCGGGGGTTCCCTACACGGGCACCGGTGTCCTGGGCAGCTCGGTTAGCATGAATAAATGGATCTCCAAGTCCTTACTGCGGCGGGCCGGCGTGAGGGTGCCGGAGGCGCGGCTGTGGAGTCCGGGTAATCCGGCCCCGGCCAACATAATCGAGGCCGATTGGGGCGCCGCCCTCGGCTGGCCGCTGGTGGTCAAGCCGGTCGACCAGGGCTCCACGGTGGGATTCTCCCTGGTCGAGTCGGCCGATCACGTACCGGCGGCCCTGGAGAAGGCCGCCGCCTACGGCGGCCATGTGCTGGTTGAAGCCTACATCCCCGGCCGGGAGGTTACCGTAGCCGTACTCGAGGAGCAGGCACTACCGGTGGTTGAGATCCATCCCGAACACGGCGTCTACGACTACGAGTGCAAGTATACAGCAGGCAAGAGCACCTATACATGTCCGGCGGATCTGCCGCAGGGTGTGACGCGTCGGCTTCAGGAGGACGCACTGAAGGCGTTTGACGCCCTCTATAACCGCGACTTCTCCCGCATGGACTTCCGCCTGGCCGAGGATGATACGCCCTTCCTGCTGGAAGGGAACACTCTGCCCGGTTTCACCGCCACCAGTCTGGTCCCCAAGGCCGCCGCCGCCGTGGGGATCAGTTTCAATGAGCTGTGCACCCGTCTGGCGGAAGCCGCCCTGGGGCGGAAAGGAGCCCCTATTTGAGCGCCGCGGTAAACATCGGGATCGTAGTAGTTGTGGGGCTTGGCGTATTGGGCGGTCTGAAGCGGGGGCTGCGCCGCGAACTGCTCAACATTGCGGGTATAGTAATCGCCGTGGTCGGTGGGATCCTGCTGGCGAAACCGGTCGCCTCTGTCGTCAGACAATGGGGTGTTGTCGAAGAGGTCCCCTACCTGCTCGCGTTCCTGTGCGGATTCATACTCACCACCCTCGGCTTCAGCCTGGTCAAGAGTCGACTGCTGTCCAAAGAGATCGACCTTTCAGAAAGGATTTCTGGTGCCGTGCTGGGTCTGGCCAAGGGCATGCTCTTTGCCGCCATCCTGCTCTATGGGCTGGTTGGCATATGGCCCCGGACCACCGAGGTGGTGGGGCGGGCCCCGGCCGCACGTCTGGTGTTACCCTTGACCGCTGCGGTGGACGCACTTGCCGGTGCGATACGTCCCCTGCTGCCGCGGGAGTTGACCGAGCAGATCCGTGAAGGATACCGCTATTTCAACCGTACACGGGAAGATCTCGAAGAGGCTATCGGAACGCTGGAAGGTGTAGGCGAGAAGGCCAGGGGATATAGAGAGAAGGTGCAAGAAAGTGCGGCAGTAGCCGACTCGCTGTCGCGCGTGCTGACACCACCTCCAGATAATCGCTGATCCGGCGCAGTTTTTCGCTCCACTTGTGATAAAGGGCAGTTAACTTAGAAGCCTTATGGCCATCGTTTTCTACAACAGCCTCAGCCGGCAGCGCGAACCGTTCGAACCGATCGAGCCGGGAAAGGTGCGCATCTACTCGTGCGGACCCACCGTCTACGACTATCCCCACATCGGCAACTGGCGGGCCAATATCTTCTCCGATCTTCTGCGCCGCTATCTGGAGTTCAGAGGCCTGGAGGTGCTCCACGTCATGAACATCACCGACGTGGACGACAAGACCATCAACGGCGCGCAGCAGGCGGGGATAAGCCTGAAGAAGTTCACCGCTCCTTATATCGAGGCTTTCTTCGCGGACCTGGATGTGCTGCGCATACAGCGTGCGCACCACTACCCGCGTGCCACCCGCCACGTCGACCAGATGCTGGAACTGGTGGCGGCGCTCGAGGAGAAGGGCCTCACCTACGAATCGAACGGCAGTATCTATTATGCAGTCGAGCGGTTCCCCGGCTACGGGAAACTGAGCGGGGTCGATCTCGAGGGATTGCGCGCCGGGGCCCGGGTCGACGTGGATGAATACGAAAAAGAGGAAGCCCGCGACTTCGTGCTGTGGAAAGCCCGCAAACCGGAGGATGGAGACGTCTACTGGTCTTCCCCCTACGGGGAGGGTCGTCCCGGCTGGCACCTGGAGTGCTCGGCCATGAGCTCTTACTATCTGGGGAATCCGTTCGATATCCATACCGGCGGCGTCGACCTCCTCTTCCCTCATCACGAAAACGAGATCGCCCAGACCGAGGGTGCTACGGACAAACCGCTGGCCCGCTTCTGGCTGCACAACGAGTACCTGCTGGCGGACGGCCGCAAGATGAGCAAGAGCCTGGGGAACCACTTCATGCTGCAGGATCTCCTGGATCAGGGGGCCGATCCGGTGGCGGTACGTTATCTTCTGATGGCCACCCACTACCGCCAGCAGCTCAATTTCCGCCTGGAGGGATTGGAG
>JAUVWC010000216.1 GCA_030604325.1 Candidatus Zixiibacteriota bacterium
GAGGCTGCCGCCGATCCAGTGATCCTCATCATCGACGGCGCCGGCCAGCTTCAGAGCCCGACGCGTGGCCTCCAGATCACCGTGAACATCACCGATGGCCACGATGCGTTCGGCGGGAGGGTACCGGGTAAGCAGCTGGTCGCCGGTCCTGCCGGCATCTGCACATCTCAGCAGGCCCAGGCTGAGAATGAGAAGCCCGGGACGGAGAAGCCTTCTGTCACGCATTGTCGAAATCATTGTCACATCCTGTCGATCAATACTGTTGTGGGACATCCATATTTGTACAAGCAAAGCCCCATACTATTTGTACAAGCAAAGCCCCACACTCTGTCATCCAAAATCGTTCGATCCCGTGCTTGAGTTCACTCGCCTGCCGGCCGGGATTTAGCTAAGATGATGTACCCGGAAGACAGCGTTAATGTAACATCTAATGGAGAAGCGCCATGGCCTACAAGCTGACCAACCTACGGTACCAGCAACTCGCCCGCGATCCCGAAAAGATGCTGGAGAATCTGAACCAGGATCTGGAGCTGAAAATTTCCGTGGGGATCTGGTACTTCACCCCCGGTGGAGGGCGCTTCCACGACCGGTTCGTGCCGGAGGCATCTATCGAAGAGCGGATCGAGATGGCGGCCGGAATGGCCCCTCTGGGGATCACGGGCATCGAGGCCCACTACCCCGACGAAGTGAACGAGACGAACGCACATCTCTACAAACAGCTGGAGGAAGAGGCCGGTATCCGGCTCGTGGCAGTCCCTTTCTCCCACTTCTTCGACAGAATGTTCGAGTTCGGTTCTCTCTCGAATCCCGATGCCGGGATTAGAGAGAGGGCTACGGAGATTGCTGTCGGCGGTCTGCGGCTCGTAGAGGAGCTGGGGGCGGACATGGCGATTTCATGGCCGGGGATGGATGGATACCGCTATCTGCACGGCAAGCCGTTCATGCACATGTGGGATCTGTTCGAGAGTGCCGTGGCGCAGGCGATGGACGAGGTGCCGGGTGTAAGGATCGCCATCGAACCGAAGCCGTACGAGCCAGCAGCCAACAACATCTACCGGACCACGGCCGAGGGCATCCTGGCCGCCCAACGGATCGAGAAGAAGCTTGCCGATCCTAAGAACCGCCGGATTCTCGACGAAGGCCACAGCTTGGTCGGGCTCAATCCCGAGGTGGGCCATGTTAAGATGGGATTCGAGATGCTCCCGGCGGCATTCTCCATGGTGGCCATGGAGGGACGGCTGGCGCACACGCACTGGAACAGCCAGCCCGACGGTAACTACGACCAGGATAACAACGTCGGCGTAGTCAACGTCCAGGAAACGGAATCACTCCTTTATTCACTGTGGGCGATCGGATACCGGGAGTACTTCGGTATCGACATCAATCCGGAGAACATCCCGGTTCACAAGGCGGTGGAACTCAACATCAGGGCTGTGGAGAGAATGAAGGAGCGGGTGAGCCGCCTGCCGCACGAGAGGATCCTCGACTGTCACCTCCACCCGGAGGAACACCGGGGAGAGCTGGAAGAGATACTCATCGAGAACTGGTAGGAGGGTGTTTCAGTGGAAGGTCTCTTCGCCGGACTGGATGTGTCTACGCAGAGCTGCAAGATCGTTGTCATCGACCTCGCCGAAGAGAGGACGGTGCACGTCGACTCGGTCGGCTACGACGAGGATCTGCCCCATTACAATACGAGTGAGGGTGCCGTCCGAGGTCTGGAAGAAGGCGTTTCAGAATCGGATCCCAGGATGTGGATCGAGGCGGTGGAGCTGCTGCTGCAGAGATTGAAGGAAGCCGATATCAGTCAGGAACAGATCAGGTGTATTGCCGTTTCCGGCCAACAGCACGGTCTGGTGGCCCTGGATGGGGAGGGCAATCTTACCCGCGGCCGCAGCAAGCTGTGGAACGACTTCTCCACCTCGGAGGAGTGCCGCCTGTTGACAGAGGCAGTGGGCGGAGAAGCGGCCATGATCGAAGAGGTGGGGAACACCCAGCGGACCGGATACACGGCCCCCAAGATACTGCACATGCTGCGGCACGAGCCGCAGTCTTATTCGCAGGCGGCAACACTCTTCCTTGTACACAATTATATCAACTGGTACCTCACTGGTGGCCGGTCGGCAGGAGTCAGCGTGATGGAGCCGGGGGATACGTCGGGGATGGCATTGTGGAATCCGGCCAGTCGCACCTGGTCGAAGAAAGTCATCGAAGCCATCGATCCCGACCTGCTCCGAAAGCTCCCGCCAGTCGAACCTTCGGACAGGACCATCGGCAGCATCTCCCCCGCGCTGGCGGATGAGCATGGGTTCTCCCCCGATTGCTCGATCGATGCGGGCAGCGGCGACAACATGTACGGAGCGGTCGGCACAGGCAACTTCGAGCCGGGGATTGTGACGGTGAGCCTGGGCACGAGCGGGACCGCCTACTCTTACATCGAAGAGCCGTATGTGGATCCCACTGGGGAGATCGCCGCCTTCTGCGACAGCACCGGTCACTACCTCCCCCTGCTCTGCGTCTCCAACATGGCTAACGGATACAATGCACTGCTGAAACAGTTCGGGATCTCCCATAAGGAGTTTGACTCGATCATAGAGAGGACGAAAGCCGGCAACGGCGGGAAACTGCTCCTGCCGTGGTATGAGGGGGAGAGGACGCCCGATCTTCCCCAGGCATCACCGGTCTATTTCGGATTCGACCTGGATGAGTTCGGGAGAGAACCACTCTGCCGGGCTGTGCTGGAGGGCCACGTGCTCAACCTGTACACCGGCTTCTGCCGAATGCCGGTACGGCCCAGAGCCATTCACCTGACAGGAGGGCTTGCCAACTCTCCGGCCTGGTGCCAGGCGATAGCCGATATTTTCGAAGCCGACACAGTTCCGGTCCAGGGGGAAGGCGCCGCACTGGGAGCTGCCATTCACGCGGCGTGGGTCTGGCATGAGGAATCGGGCAATAATTATGCCCTCAAAGAGGTGGCCCGGCCGTTTGTGATCCTGGACGAAAGTCAGAGGAAGAAGCCGCTCGCACCCAACAGGGAAGCATATCGCATTCAGAAACGGCTCTACCGGGCCCTGAGCGACTGCCTCAGAGGGCTCGAGGGAGAGGATCCCTTCTCACTGAGAGACGAGCTGGTACAGATCTCCTGACCGTGGGCCGGCTGTCAGGCGTCGATTCGATAGATGGCTAACGCTTCCCTCAGTAACTCGTAGAGAGCCACTTGTTCATCGCCACTTTGGCCTCCGGTAAGATCCTCGCATTCAGGGCGTCCAGTCTTACCGCCTTGACATAGTGACCCATCTCGTGAACGGCGATGGTGCTGTGCCAGCTGATATAGGTGAACAGAGCCGATATAAGCGTCTCGCCCGAGGTGAACACGAAGCGCAGGACCTCTCTTCCCGCAGCGGAGACCGGGACCGAGAGAACGCTGGAGATGAAGGCCACGTGAAATGA
>JAUVWC010000151.1 GCA_030604325.1 Candidatus Zixiibacteriota bacterium
ATTTCGATGAAGCGGATGCTGCGCTGCGTGAGGCGGACGAGGAGGTGAAGGTGGCCATCCTCGTGCTGCGGGGGCCGATGACTCTGGAAGAGGCCAGACGTGCAATTGAGGGGAGAGATCGGGAGGTGGGAATCCGCCAGCTGCTGGCAGGGCGTCCGCCCGCATATACCGAGCCCCATCCCGATTCGAGCAGAGAGTAGCAGATATGTGTAAGAGCGCCATTCATACAAGCGAGGCTCCCGAGGCCGTCGGGCCATACAGCCAGGCGGTAGTCGTGGAGCTGGGCGGCGGCCGCAGGATGATCTTCACCGCCGGCCAGATCGGGCTTGACCCTACCACCACGGAGCTGGTGGCGGGAGGGATCGAGGCCCAGGCAGAGAGGGTCATCAAGAACCTGACGGCAATCCTGGAGGCGGCGGGAGCCGGCTGGGACGACGTAGTGAAGACCACCGTCTTCCTCACCGACATGGACGATTTCGCTACCTTCAACGAGATCTACGGAGAGACGGTTTCCGATCCACCTCCTGCCCGTTCGGCTGCGGGAGCCAGGGAACTTCCCAAAGGCTGCCTGCTGGAGATGGAGCTGGTCGCTGTCTGCAAGGAGTGATAAAAATACGCTGACGGGTCGTGCCGTTTAGAGTATGAAGAGGGTTGCGGGTTGTTGTACGATACCGGGAAGAGGGGGATCCGGCGTCTCCAAGGGTTTCGCGGGGATTGATGGGGTCTGGTGGCCCCCGAGGCCTTCAAAGCCTTCTGCCGGGCGTTTGAAGCGTCCGGGGTGGGTTCGATTCCCACCTTTCCCCGCCATTCTTACAGCCACCGGTCCCCGAGACCCCCCACCCTTTCATTTTATGGAGCCGTATTCTATAGATGAATAACGAATCTCCACCCACACCTGGCACCGCGACCACCCGACGGGACGGCTCGCCCACTGGTCACGCGGCCCTGATTATTAATCCCATCGCAGGCAACGGGCTCTCCGCCCGGAGGGAGCCGAAGGTGGTGGAGGCGTTGAAAGAGGCAGGCCTCAACTTCACAATATTCCGCACCGAGGCTCCCGGGCATGCCATCGAGCTGGCCCGGCATGCGGTCTCACAAGGAGCCGTGATGGTGATCGCCGGGGGAGGGGATGGCACGGCCCACGAGGTGGCCACCGGCATGTGGGATTCGGAGGCGGTACTGGGGGTCATACCGCTGGGCTCCGGCAATGATTTCGCCGGCAGTCAGGGGATCCCCATGGACCTCGATGGCGCAGTTGCCGTGCTGAGAGAAGGTCGCATTCGCCTTTCCGACATCGGCCAGTTCGATGAGCGGTTCTTCTTCAACACACTCGGGATCGGATTCGGGGTAACGGTGACCATTAACTCCCAGAGCTTCAAGCGCCTGCGGGGACACTTACTCTATCTGATGACCGTGTTGAAATCGCTTGCCGGCTACCATTCTCTTCCGCTGGTGCTCGAGGCACCGGGATTCCAACGGGATGAGTTGACTTACCTTCTCACGGTAGGTATCGGGACGAGGGAGGGTGGCGGGTTTATGATAACTCCTGAGGCACTCCTCGATGACGGGCTATTCGACGTCTGTATCGTTGACGACATCTCCATCCCCACGGCGCTCAGGGTTCTACCGAAAGCGACGAAGGGGACACATACAAATCTCCCTATCGTTACCATGCTCAAGGTCCCCTCCCTTACCATCTCCGCACGTGAGCCGATAGTTGTCCATGCGGACGGGCAGATCTACGACACAGGCAAGAAAAAGCTGGAATGCACCTGCAGGCCGCAATCTCTACGGGTGCAGTCACCCTCTTCATGACAAGGCCGCGGCATTCTATTTCGCTCCTGGCGGGCTTGATTCTCCTGGTCTCGCTCCCCGCGGGTGAGGCGGTGGCCTGGCAGAGCGGCGGTGACACGGTGGCGGTCCGGGCCGACACGGCGGCGGTGGATACCAGCCGGCGGGTGGTGCCGGGCTCCGCACTTCTAAGGTCGGCGGTGATACCCGGCTGGGGACAATTCTATACGAAACACCCCCTGAAGGGGGGCCTGATGATGGTGGCACAAGGGACCTTTATAGGCATGGCCCTGCGCGCCGACGGCTGGGTGAAGGACCTGACGGTAGAGCGACAGGCGGCCACCGATCCGTCCGTGCTGGAGAACGACATCGAATGGTGGCGTGGTGAGCGGCGACGATGGATACTGTGGGCCTTTGGACTGTGGCTCTACTCCATGGCTGACGCGTTCGTGGACGCACATCTCTTCAACTTTGATGAGATAGAGCCGCAGTTTGAGATCTCGACGCAGCCTCCAGGTGCAACATCGCCGACAGCGGGGTTGTGGCTTGGGATCAGGATTAAGTTGGGGCGCCCGCCACGCTGATAGAGAGGCGCCCCTTCCCTCAGGTTATAACTTCCGCCCCGACCGGAGGTGGGGCAGGCTTCGGAGCCGCTTCTGACGCCTCGCCCGGAGTACGGGTTCCAAAGCGGGTCAAGAGGGCAGCGCCCAATCCCGTCGTCCAGGCGAGATAAAGGATCATCCACCCGGCCAGCCTTATGGCGAATGAGAGCGGGGTGAACAGGCCGGGGGCCACGCCGATAGCCCGTCCCAATATAGAGACGAGCTCTATAGTGAGCACGCCCACGGCGATGAGGGCCAGCGGTGAGCTGCCCAAGCGAAGCCCTCGTTGTTCGACTCCATGGCCGACCGCCTTGGCAACACCCGTGAAGCCGAGAAAGAGCAGCCCGATGACCGCCAGCGGTACCAGTATGATTGCCACCGGGATACCGATGACTGTGATACAGAGCAGTACGAAAACAACGGGCAGGAGGATCTGCGTGAGCAGGCCGGACAGGAACGACATACCGAAGCTGGTGCGGGCCTGCAGTTCCACCCGGTCCACATTACTCGGGGCGACCAGACCTACGATCACCGATATGGTTAAAAGGAATACAATCCCTGCCAGAGAAAGCAGGAACCAGGCCAACTGGTTGCCGCGCCATATCCAGCGGGTCGGCAAGAAGCTGTGGGTATCGACAAAGTTACCGTGGACCGTTCCTCCCGCATCTTGATGGATCTGCCCTCCTATCGTCACCGCATCGCCCTCTATCTTGCCGGTGGATTTTACGTGAATGTCGTTACCGACGACGACCACATTTCCGGTGACCGAGCCGCGAACGGTTACCTTTCCTCCGATAACGATCACATCGCCGCGGACCTTCTCGAACACGCCGATCTCGACACTTTCTCCTATCTGGAATATGTCGCGGCGGGTCGTGGTTCCCGCCATCTCCTCGATGTCGGGGAAAATATCACGCCACAGTTCTGACTCCAGCGCTTCCCTTGCTCCCGGCATGGGGGAGAGGGCTCTCCGGAGGGTGGTTTCAATAATGCCCCGCTTGATATCCAACAGGTGCGCTTCCAGGGCCCTCCTTCCGGGAACGTCGCCCAGATCCTTCAGGTTCTCCTCCACCCGTGCGTACTCTTTTTTAATCTGATCGATCTGCTCCCTGCCGGCATCGATGGTGGCAATCGCCTCCTCGAGTTCCCGCTCCAGTTCGGCCAGTTCCCGCCTGATCGTCTCTACCTGGCGTGCCCGTTCCTGATCGACTGTGAGGAGGCCGTCGGCAGCGAGGCGTGTATTCCCAGCCTGGCTGATTGACGGCGTCGCGAGGAGACAGGCGACCAGCAGTACCACCGGTAGGGTGGGCCCAAAACGGATGCCGGCACCCAGGAATCGCATGAAATTGGTCGATTGCACCATCAGAAGGGCTCCTTTCAGGGCATTGTTACTATACGTTAAATAGGCGATAAGTGTTTCTACACCCCCCCGGAAACGGCTCTTATGGACCTTGCATATCATATTGTGCTAAGGCGCTTTTTTAGCAGCTCCCGGGCGCGGAAGAGCCTGGCCTTCACCGTGCCCAGCGGAACCCTCAGCATCTCTGCAATTTCTTCGTACGGCAGCTCCTGGCTGTGACGCATGTGAATGACCTCGCGGTACTTATCCGGCAGGCTGTCGATAGCCTCGGAGATAAGGCGACCCTTCTCTTTCAGCAGCAGGTACTTCTCCGGCGTGTGAACGGGAGAGGGGAAATCCCTGTCCATCTCGCCCTCGCGGGTCCTGAGAGGGGCATCGAGGCTGAATGTCTCGAGCTTGGAGCGCCGGAAATGGTCTATGCATGTATTGCGGGCGATCTTGTAGAGCCAGGTGGAGAAAGTATAGGCGCGGTCGAAAGTACCCAGGGCGCTGAAGGCCTTGACGAAGGTCTCCTGTGTCAGGTCGAGGGCGGTCTCACGATTGTGCACCATTTTCAGGCATACGGCTTGAACCTGCGGTTGGTACCGCTTCACCAGCTCCGTATACGCTGCCTGATCACCGGCGAGTGCGCGGTCGATTAATTCGTTTGTATCCAGACCGTCCATAATCGGAAACAGCACTCCCCGGAACCACTAGTACACCATTCCGTAATTACGCTCGTATTCGAGGGCCGATGCATTCCGGCCGGCGGCGTTGCGCCTCCGTGCCATAGACACCACTATGCCTTGTCGGCGCGCCTTGCCGGACAGACGCCTCGGCCCTCTCGATAC
>JAUVWC010000155.1 GCA_030604325.1 Candidatus Zixiibacteriota bacterium
GAGGCACCCGGGCCGAGATCCGAGGCACCGAGCCTGGTCACCACCGTGTCGCGATCGGATAGCTGTTTCAGGGTACAGGCCCGGCTCACAGGTTCACCTCAACCCCTTCCAGCCTTTTCTCCACCGGCGCGATATTGGCTCGCCGGGACAGATCAAGCACCAGAGCATCCGAGGGGATCATGCGAAATTCCTCGTCCAGGAAATTGATGGCATACATCACTGCATCGGGAATCTCGTACTCACCGCGCGGGGACAGTCCGATCGAACCGCACGCCTCGAAGATCGAGGGGCCGAACCGCCAGCAGGTCATGCTCAACCACACCGGATCGGGCATCCTGTCCACAAGCTCTGCTTCCGGTTTCTCAATAATGTTGACCAACCGACCACTGCTGTCGGTCTCGAGCAGCGCGCAGTTGGCGATCTTCTCCGCCGTCGCTCTGCCCCCCTTAAGCAGGGCATCCCGCCTGAATCCGACCAGACCGCTGCTGTCCAGGCGGCGGATCGCCGACAGTACCTCCGGGGGATAGTAGTTGTCGCAATTGATGACGAGGAACGGGTCGTCGCCGGCAAACGAAGCGGCAGCCAGCAGGGCGTCGGCCCCACCCAGCGGCTGTTCCTGCATGGCGAAATCAAACACCAGGCGCCTGCTCCGCACACCGGAGTAGTACTGCCGCACCGCGCTGTGGTCAGGTCCGATCACGAGGCAGATCTCGTGGTAGCCGGCCTCGGCCAGAGCGCTCAGGCTGTAATTGAGAAAGGGCTGGCCGTTGATGGGAATGAGTGCCTTCAGCCCCTTTGCGGCCATACTCGCCTGCTCCGCGGTGAGCCGGACCGAGGCATCTTCCCGCTGCATTCTCGTCCCCCGCCCGGCGGCCAGTATCACAATCTTGTCCATCATGTTCGGCTCGATATCCTGATTCCCTTCCGCCGATTTCATCGAATAATCGTCGGGGGAACGTCGGCCGTGTCGGCGCTGATCTTACTCCAAGCCCGGAACAGGAACATCACCGATACGGCGGCCACAGCGATCAGTAAACATGCCAGGAAATAGTTACCGTAGATCAGATAGCCGATGGCAAACAGGGCGCTGTAGATGGCGAAACACCCTACAACCATGCAGAGGATACCGAGGGGGACGTTCCAGCCCTTCACCTCTATCTTAACCGGGTCGCCCTCTGCTATCGCCCGGTCCAGTACGGCCCGCCAGCCCGGTCCCCCGGGATGCACAAGGCGATAGAACCGGCACAGTATCTGATGATCGGTAGGCCTGGTGCGAAAAGTGACGAAGACCCAGGCGGTCGTGGTGATGGCCACACCTCCCACCAGCTTGACCCATGCCGCCAGCTCGATCCCGGGTAACAGGCGTGGATGGACCAGCTCGACGTAGAGGGCAACCAGTAAGGAGACGATCATGGCCGTGAGCTCGCTGAAAGCGTTGATACGCCACCAGAACCAGCGGAGGATGAACAGCAGCCCCGTCCCAGCACCAATTTGAAGCAGGATCTGAAATGCCTGCAGCGCGTTCTCCAGCCACAACGCAACAGCGGCCGCAACCAGCATCATCAGTAAGGTCGATATACGTCCTACCAGCACCAGTTCCTTCTCGCTGGCCTCCACATTAATGAACCGCTTCCAGAAATCGTTGACTACATACGACGATCCCCAGTTGAGGTGTGTCGATATCGTAGACATATAGGCGGCAATCAGGGATCCCACCACCAGCCCCAGCAGCCCGTGGGGCAGGAAGGTGAGCATGGCCGGGTAGGTCAGGTCGTGCCCGATAATGCTTTCCGAGATGTGGGGGAACGCCTCCTGCAACGATTCGAGGGTTGGAAACACAATCAGGGAAGCCAGTGCGACGAGAATCCAGGGCCACGGCCGCAGGGCGTAGTGGGCGGCGTTGAAGAAGAGGGTAGCCCCGGTAGCGTGCGTCTCGTCTTTGGCCGACAGCCTTCGCTGGGCGATATAGCCCCCGCCTCCCGGCTCAGCCCCGGGGTACCAGACGCTCCACCACTGTACGGCCAACGGAATGATCAATAGAGGCACCAGTGTCTCGGCACTGCCGAAATCGGGAAGGATGGAGAGCTTGCCCTTTATCAGCTCGTGTGTGAGCAGGCCGCTCAATCCGCCGACCTCGCTGTGGCCTATGGCAACGACCGCTGCGGCCACAGAGCCGATCATGGCCACGATGAACAGCAGGAAGTCGGTCAACAGCACTCCCCGCAGGCCGCCGAGCATACTGAACACCACGGTAACCACAGCCGCCAGCGCGATAGTTTCCAACGGCGATAGATTGAGCAGCACGCCGCCGATCTTGATCGCCGCCAGGGTCACCGCCGCCATGATTATGATATTGAAGAATACGCCCAGGTAGAGCGCACGGAAGCCGCGCAGGAAGGCAGCCGGCGGGCCGCTGTAGCGCAGTTCATAGAACTCGATATCGGTCATCACGCCCGACCTGCGCCACAGTTTCGCATAGATGAATACGGTCAGCATCCCGGTCAGCAGAAACGCCCACCACACCCAGTTGCCGGACACACCGTTCTGGCGGACGATATCGGTCACGAGATTGGGCGTGTCGGTGGAGAACGTCGTGGCAACCATCGACATGCCGAGAAGCCACCACGGCATGCGCCTGCCCGACAGGAAGAATTCCGATGAGCTCTCTCCGGCCTTCTTTGTCACCCATACTCCCACGATCAGAGCAATCACGAAGAAGGCAATGATGAATACCCAGTCGACTCGCTCTAACAGCATAGACTTGATTCCTCTGTGCAGGTCGGTCCCTATTTCTTGCCGGGTATCTTCTGTGACTTAATCTGGCAGCTTCAGCCTGGGCTCATTCCACTACACGAGAGCGAGATTCTGCCGGTTACGAATGGTGCCTTTTTAGTATTGCATGGGACCGAATACTGACACTGGTTGACCCTCATGTGATGATAGTGACAAATCGTAACCTAGGGTATGATGGATAGGAACGGTGGATCGACAACTGATCTTCTGAAACGATGAAAACTGTCAGCATATTCAACGACGTCATCGGCCCGGTGATGAGAGGGCCTTCGAGTTCGCACACCGCCGGGGCCTACCATATTGGCTCACTGGCCCGCTCGCTGTTGGGTGAGGAATTCACCCACGCCCGCTTCACCTTCGATCCCGATGGATCGTACGGGAAGGTCTATGAGCGGCAGGGAGCCGACCTGGGATTCACCGCGGGTCTGATGGGCTGGTCGGTCACGGACGAGCTTTTCCCCCAGGCCCTCGAGGTGGCCGCCTCGGCCGGAAAACAGATAGAGTTCGCCGTTGAGGAACTCTCCGAGGCGGACCATCCCAATTCCGTCGACATCGAACTGCTGTCGAACGGCGGGAGGGAGCTCAAGGTGGGCGCTAAATCGACCGGTGGTGGGGCCATCGAAATCACGCGCCTCAACGGATGGCCCGTGCTGATGACCGGAAGGTCTCACGAGGTCGCCCTGGAGCTGAAAAGCAGTGAGGTTGACCCCGCTCTTCAGCTATTGACCAGCGATGGAGAAGTAAAGGGCGACATTGAGAGACAAACAGGTGAGGAGCTGACACTTCTCTTTGCCCGGCGGCTCTCACCCCTACCTGCCGAGATACTGTCTCAACTCCGCTCTCTATCGGGATTGAAAAAGCTGTGGATAGGGGAGCCGGTCTTCTTCGTTGAACGCGGCACCCCCCTCTTCTCCAGCGCGGCGGAAATGGTGGCCCTCGCCCGTGATCGCGACCTCTCGCTCGGCCGGCTCGGGCTCGAATACGAGTCGGCGCTGCTGGAACTCGGAGCCGATGAGACTCTAAAGGAGATAGGACGCCGCTTCGAGATAATGCGGTCCGCCGTCCGTCTGGGTCTGGAAGAGGAGCCGCCCCCCATGCAGCTGCTCCAGCCGAGTGCGGGATCGGTCTATAGAGCAGAGACCCGTGGTGAACTGGCGACCGGTGGAATCCACACCCGCGCCGCCGCCCGAGCCATGGCCGTGATGCACATCAACGCCGGCATGGGCGTTGTGTGTGCGGCGCCAACCGCCGGATCGGCCGGCGTCCTTCCGGCCGTTGTCTGTACGCTGGTGGAAGAGAAGGAATTGGGCGCCGAAGAGGCCGCTCTGGCCCTGCTGGCCGCCGGCGCTATAGGGATTATTATCGCCGCGCGCGCCACTTTCGCGGCCGAGGTGGCCGGGTGTCAGGTGGAGATCGGTGCGGCCTGTGCCATGGCTGCAGCTGCAGTGGTCGAAGCGGCCGGGGGCAGCGCGGGCCAGGCCGCAGACGCAGCCGCGATATCCCTCCAGAACAGCATGGGATCGGTGTGTGACCTGGTGCAGGGTATGGTGGAGATTCCATGCCATACGAGAACTGCGGCTGCCGCCTCCGCGGCATTCCTCTGCGCGGACCTGATTCTGGGGGGTTATGCGAATCCTATCCCCCTGGATGAAACAATCGACGCCGTATATGCAGTAGGAAAATCGCTTCCGCCCGAGCTCCGGTGC
>JAUVWC010000130.1 GCA_030604325.1 Candidatus Zixiibacteriota bacterium
AGAAGCGATTCCACACCCCGTCCATACAGTCGTATGCCGCCACCGAGATCCCCACGCTTCCCTCAACCTCGGGACGGCCTCTCAATTCATATTCCCTCCCCCCTCGTGCCCTGACGCCGAAACGGTGAACCCATACACCCCCATTGACCCGGCTGGCGGAACCAACAGGACGCACAAGCAGGAACCGGATGACCGGGGGGAAGGAGTCGTTGACGCGAAGACCATCCAGCAGAGGATTTAAGGGGAGGTTGTTCTCATCACGCAGCTCGAAATGCAGGTGAGGCGCTGAGGCACCGGTATCGCCCGAGTAGCCCACCATCTCACCCCGCTTGACCGGGAACTCACCCTCCTCCAGCCGGATATCAACCGAGTACTGTCCCTCGGAGTGCTGGCGTTCCCATACAAGATCTTCCAGTTCGGGGGTAAAGCGGTCCATGTGACCGTAGACGGCGGTCCGCCCATCAGCTAGCACGAGATAGAGCGCCTTGCCGTAGCCCCACGGAGAAGTACGCACTCGCCACACGTAGCCGTCGGCAACCGCCTGCAGGGGAACCCCGATCCTTCCCCAGGTTTTCACATCGACCCCGGCATGGATGTGCCCCGGTCTCCACTCGCCGAATGAAGATGTTATCGCGGGCTCGACCCGGGCCGGCCATACAAGTGACGGATCATCTACACCACTGCCGGCGGTTGAGGCGCATAGAATCAGCACGACCAAGGCGCCCAGAGCACAAGAACGGCTCCGGATACTCTTATCATTTCTATGCTGGCAAGCTGGTCTGCTCTGATTCACCGGATTCACAGGGAGGCGGGTTGTTGGAACGACTCCGGACCGGCGGTATGATATTGAGACGAGTACACTGGTCAAGTCCTTTATTCTCAAGGCATTACGTCGAGCCACAAGACGCAGAAAAGCCTTGCCCCTTTCAACCCACCCCGGCATTTTGCCGCCATCGAGGAGATTATTGACACATGCTGACCAAACTTCGCCAACAGACCAGGTTCTGGATGTGGATCGTTGGGGGTTCTTTTATCCTCACCATCGTCTTCGCCTGGGGGATGGATTACTCCGGAGCTGGCAGCAGCCCGATACTGGGAAAGGTCAACGGCCGCAGGATTATGATCCAAGAATACCAGGCCGCCCTTCAGAGGAACTACCAGCTTCAGCGCGAACAGATGGGAGGACGTGAACTCGACGACGCCTTCATCGAGTTCATCCAGGAACAGACGTGGCAACAGATGGTAAACCAGATCCTGATCGACGAGGAGATTGCACGACTGGGCCTGGAGGCAACCGACGAAGAGATCATCTTCATACTTCACAACAATCCACCCGCCGATCTGCGCCGTATCCCGGAATTCCAGACCGACGGCGTATTCGATATACAGAAATACGAGGCCTCTAAGCTGAACGAAGCATTTCGAGAGTTCTGGATATCGATGGAGATGTATGTGCGCGGTTATCTGCCCCAGCAAAAGCTCGAGCACCTGGTCAGCAGTTCGGTGATCGTAACCGATGAGGAAGCCCGGCAGTCGTACCGCTATCGCAACGAAAAGGTCACCGTCCAATTCGCGAGCATTACCCCCACGACACATCCGGACACTACCATAACCGTGTCCGAGGACGAGATCAGCTCCTACTACAAAGGGAACCAGGAGGAGTTCGAAGAACCCGCCAAAGTGGACCTGAACTATGTCCTTCTCTATAAGAGTCCGAGCCCGCGTGATGTGGCGGAGACCCAAGACACACTCGAGAACTTGAGAAATCAGCTGGAGACGGGCGTGAATTTCGCCACACTCGCCCGGCAGTACTCGGATGATCCCGGCGCCCAGGATGGAGACCTGGGTTGGATCAACCGCGGGGATATGGTTGCCAACTTCGATGAGACCGCCTTCGATCTCGAGGCAGGGGCTATCTCCGAGCCGGTTGAGACCCAGTTCGGCTGGCACATTATCAAAGTCGACTCGATCCGAAGCGCGGGCGATGAGGACGAACAACGCAAAGTGCACCACATCCTCATCAAAGAGGAACCCTCTCCTGCCACACTGGACAGCCTGTATAATCTTCTTCAACAACTGTACCTCAATGTCGAGGAGGTAGACTTTACTACCGCCGCCGGGCAGCTTAAGCTCGAAGCACAGCAGACCGGCCCCATCGTCCAGGGAGGATTTATCCCCGGACTCGGCTTCGATACAAAGGCCTCGCAATTCGCATTTGCCAACCGGCTCGGCACGGTATCGGAGGTTATAGAGAACGCCTCCGCCTACTACATCCTTCAGGTACGCGACAGAATCGAGGCCGGTGTCGCCCTGCTCAGAACCGTCTCCGCCCAGATCCGTGAAGACCTCCTCTTCGAAAAGACGATGACGGCCCTGAAGGCCAAGGGCCGGGAGATCGCCGATCTGATGCGCGAAAGCCCCGATCGTTTCACGGCCATTGCAGAGGCGGAAAGTCTGTATGTCACAGATACCGGCAGTTTCACCCGCAACGATTACGTCACGGGTGTGGGCCGAGACCCTGTTTTCATCGCTACCGCCTTCGCCACTCCGATCGGAGAGGTTGGTGAACCCGTTCGGGGACGCGATGGGTGGTATATCCTCAGAGTTGTCGAGCACATAGAGGTACAGGATGAGGGTCTGCAGATCCTGATAGAAACAGAGAAGGAGAACCTGTTGCGTACCCGCAGGCTGAATGCCTTCAACGAATGGCTTCAGGGGCTGCGCAGCCGGGCGAAGATCGTTGATAACCGGAGCATACTTTTTTATTAACGGGGCCCTGTCTGAAGGTCGAATCCGTAGTGAGTTTCGATATATGTCTCCAGCACCTCAGCCAGTGCCTGGGCGAAGGCAGTCCTGAAGGAGGTAGTACTCCGCACACCCGTCCAATTACACTCGATCTGGACACCGCTGATGGGACCACCACTACGAGAGCCGTGCCGTTGCGTGCTGTAACCGCCGGTAAAGTATGGCGCACCTCCGGCGTTCGGCTGGGCGGTGCTAGGCACAGCAGGATATCCCAGATCCTCGAGCAGGGTCCCCAGGCTCACGGGACCCCGAATCAGTTCGGCGAAGGTCGCATCGGCCTCGTTGGCGAGGATACGGATGCTGCTCTTACTAACATACGTCGACCCATTGAGAACGGTGTCCGACAGCTCCAGATCACTTGAACTCAGCAAGTAGCCGAGCTCCAGGCGCTGTATCTCGTGCCCGTGGCCGTGCAGGTCGATGTAGAAACCTCGTCCGTAGGTTTCGGCAACCGTCTGTTTGGCTGTCTCGATGAAGTCGTGGTACTCATGCCACGCCTGCTCGGCCCACTTGTTACCCTGAGCCGCCTCATCGATGTCACGGTTGGCGTCGAGCTTGGTGCGCCGAAGGCGGCAGATGATGATGTGCACGTAGCCCCCGCTGCGACTGTGAACAGTTGAAGCAAAGGTCCGGGCCAGCTCCTCGGTTCGTGAGTCACGGACGGTTGTACCCTGCGTCCTGTCGGGGATCTCCTCCGGAACCATGCTTCCCCCGTGAGGGGCGCTGAGGATGATGGGCAGGTCACCGGCTATGTACTCGATATACTCCTTGCGGCCATGGTAGGTCTCGCCCGCGACATAGGTGATCTCCTCTTCATCGGGGGAGAAGATATCGCAGCCGGTCGTGAGCAGAACGCCCACCAGGACCGGCAGGAGTATCCTCAAAACCTTTAGCGAGCGGAGCGGCCAGGGACGTGTTGATTGCCTGTCGTTGGCCTGTAGTGTAGAAGCCGGCATCAGTGTCTTCCCTGCATCTTAGTAGCTACTGGATGAGCGCAAGCAAGCATGCGACATGATACATTTATAACACCAAACAATCCAGGATACCGCTGAAGTCCGCCCCACCGAATGGGGCCACCATCCCTATAGCCATAAGCGTATCTCTAAGTTTGAAAAAGGACTGCTGCTCATATGAGTGCCCGGGTCTGCACCTACTCCAATAATGAGAAAGTTCTATCCATATCTCTGTCCACACCGGAGACCGATATTCAAGATGTATATGATCACAGAGTGCATAGAGCTTCTTCCAGGCAGAGTGGAAATGTGCTATCAATATTCTCACGGACAGATCACACCCGCGATAGCGTCCTGCCCGTTACGTGCCGGAGCAGGGTTGGCTGAGACAATATGGAGGGACCGAAATGGCGCTTCTACTTAATCGCAACGATGTAACATCCGTTCTTCAGATGAAGGACTGCATCGATGTTCTGGACAAGGCCTTTGCCGAGATGGCCAACGGAACAGCAGTATTGCCATTGCGGATCAATATTGCCCCACCCAGAGGCATCTCCCTCTATATGCCGGCCTACCTCCAGGAGATGAACGCGCTGGCATGCAAGGTAGTCACCGTCTACAAAGACAATCCGAGCGAATTCAATCTTCCCACCGTCATCGGCACGGTCCTGCTCCAGAACTCCGACACCGGCCAGGTGATCTGTATTATGGATGGTGGTTACCTCACAGCCGTAAGGACCGGTGCGGCCAGCGGTCTGGCCACCAGGTACCTGGCTCGTGAGGACGAGAACCAGGTTGCGGCGATCTTCGGCGCCGGGATCCAGGCCGAGATGCAGCTGTGGGCTGTCTGCGAAGCCCGCAAGATCTCCTCTGCCCTTGTTTATGACATCTTGCCCGATGCAGCCAATAAGTTCGCAGACGCAATGGGCTCGAAACTTGACATACCGGTCGAGGCGGCGGAGAATCCAGAAGCGCTGCTGGAGGCCGATATCATATGCGCAGCAACCACCTCTCCCAACCCTGTTTTTGACGGCTCTACGGTGAAGGCTGGAACACATATAAACGGTATCGGCAGTCACACACCGGGGGCCAGGGAGCTGGACAGCACTATAATCAAGCGGTCGCTGCTCATCGCCGACTCGCGTGAAGCATGCCTGAACGAGGCCGGCGATATAATGATTCCCATATCGGAGGGAGTCATCACTG
>JAUVWC010000069.1 GCA_030604325.1 Candidatus Zixiibacteriota bacterium
ACGGCACAGGCCTTCTCCCGCGCCCTTTTCGAGAGGGGCTTCTTCGCCATGGCCATCAGTTTTCCTACGGTGCCCAGGGGACTTGCGCGCATCCGCGTCATGATGACAGCCGCCCATACCACCGACGACCTGGATCAGGCGCTTGAGGCATTCGGTGCGATCGGTCGGGAGATGGGTGTCGTAAGCTGAAGGCCGGGACGGAGGTCTCGCTGGCTGCTGTGCCGAGGGCCGGGCGAAAGATCGCACTGCTGGCGGTGTTATCAGTTGCCGCACTTTCGGCCCAGCATGTCGGATCGGCCAGCGGTTGCCGGGGAAGTGCCGATACTCTGGTAGTGGGAGCGGTAGGGGACATCATGCTGGGGTCGTGGGTCATCGACCTGATCGACCGCCACGGGCCGGCTTACCCCTATGCCGAAATCCTCCCCCTCCTCGAGCGGGCCGACATCCTCCTGGGAAACCTTGAAGCCCCCTTCCTGAGCGATACTACCGGTGTGGAGAGGGCCCAGAAGAAGTACACATTTGCCACTCCACCACGCAGTTCGGCCGTCCTTGTGGCCGGCGGATTCGACGTCGTCACCCTGGCCAATAACCATATCCTCGACTACGGTCCGGACGGTCTGATCATGACCTGGGCCGTACTCGATTCGATCGGCATCGCACACCTCGGCACCGGCCGCAGCAAGGCCGAGGCGCACACCCACCGCATCGTGGAGCGAGAAGGTCTCCGCCTGGCTTTTCTGGCCTACAATCACACCTTCCCTGAGTACTTCTGGGCGACGGAGCTGAGACCGGGGACGGCGCATGCCAGCGACGACGGCCTGGCCCGAGAGGTTCTTCGGGCTGGGGCCGAAGCAGACCTCGTAATCGTCTCCTTCCATTGGAGTGAAGAGCTGCGCGAGAGCCCGAAAGAGTACCAGCGGATACTGGCCCACATCGCCGTAGACAACGGGGCGGACCTGGTGATCGGTCATCACCCGCACTCGCTTCAGCCGCTCGAGTGGTACAGGGGCAGGTTGATTGCTTACAGCCTGGGCAACTTTGTGTTCGGGTCCTACTCCTCTGCGGCGACCGGAGCCGCCCTATTCACGAGGTTCGTGGACGGGGTGCCGGTCGAGGCCGATTTGTACCCGTTGGACGTCAACAACCTGCGGCGCGAGTTCCGCCCCCGGCCGGCCCCGCCCTCCGGGTGGGACTTGCTTGGAAGCCGGGTACTGGCCACCCTGGCCGACTCTGCGGCGGCGGGCTATAAAGGTGTACATGTGGATCTCCGGGGCTACATCCGTCTTTACCCTCCACATCATTAACAATCTGGAATCATTAGTATTGCATTTAAAGAAGAGTAGGGTCCTTAGTACACCGCTGCGCAATTACGCTGGCATTCAAGCGCCGATGTATTGTGCCTTGCCGGCCGGACGCCTCGGCGCTCTCGATACATCACCGTAATTACGGAGCGGTGCATTAAGTGTCTCCCTTCGCGGCTTGAACGGGAAAGGCAAGGCCGGCAGGTCCCCTGCCCCGGGCCACCATCGCCAGTATAACGATCCCGCCGGCCAGCAGAACCAGGCTCAACACCTGCCCCATCGTCAGCGGGCCCAGTACGGTACCGAGCGGATCACCGGGACCGGCAAACTGCAGGTCGGGCTGACGGAAGTTCTCTACGAATATCCGGCTTGTAGCGTAGCCGATGAGGAAGAGCCCACCGATCAGACCTTTTCTAATCCGCCAGTTAAAGCGACGGGCCAGCAGGACGAGACCCCATAATACGAGGAAGAGAACAATACCCTCGAGGGCGGCCTCATACAGCTGGGAGGGGTGGCGCAGCGGTATCTGGGCCTCTATCACCTCCCAGGTACCGCTTGAGCGGGCTGCCTTCACCGCCCGGTAGAGCACCTCCGGTCTTCCCGATTCAATCCCCAGCAGCCGCAGTGCCACCGGATCGGTGGGGAAGCGCATGGCCCACGGTACGGTCTCACTGGCGATGCGCCCGTACAATTCACCATTGATGAAGTTGGCCAGGCGTACGCCGGCGATCCCCAGCGGCGCGGCCAGTACGATCCCGTCCGCCAGCCCGAGGAAGGGAATACCCGTGCGGCGCCCGAACCACCAGAAGGCCAGCACTACCCCCACCACCCCCCCGTGGAAGGAGAGACCTCCCTCCCACAGCATAAAGATCTCTACCGGCCGCAGGAATCCTGACGGGTTGTAGAAGAGCAGGTAGCCGAGCCGGCCGCCGACGATAACTCCCATGGCGACCCAGCCCACCAGTTCACCGACCCGATCGCGAGGGATCGGAAGGCGTCCCTGCATGGTCAATCGTCGCAGTATGAAGTAGCCGAGGGTGAATCCCACCAGGTACATCACACCGTACCATCGTACCGCCAGCGGTCCCGGCAGATCGAACAGGAGGGGATTGATATTCGGATAGGTCCAGACCGCGGCGGCGCTCACCGCTGCCCCCTCCGTTTCTTTTCTTCTTTCTCCATCCCTGCCTTCTTCTTTTTCCTCTCTTCTCCCTTTTCTTCTCCCTTTTCCTCTCTCTGCTCCTCTCTCTTCTCTTCTCTCTGCTCCTCTCTCTTCTCTTCTCTCTGCTCCTCTCTCTGCTCCTCTCTCTGCTCCTCTCTCTTCTCCTCTCTTTTTTCCTCTCCCTTTTCCTCTCTCTGCTCCTCTCTCTGCTTCTCTCTCTGCTCTCCCCGACCCTGCACACCCCCCGCTTCCCCCTCTTCTCCTTCCCGCTGTTTCCGAATCAGCTGGGCACGCCGGCGACGCAGCCAGGCCAGCCTCTCCTGCAGTTTCGCCTCCAATCCCTGCTCACCGGGATGGTAGAGCCGCAGATCCGCCAGTTCCTCAGGCAGGTAGCCCTGCGGGGCCAACGCGTCGGCGAAGTCGTGATCGTAGTGGTACTCGGCCCCGTACCCCAGCTCCTTCATGAGCCGGGTGGGAGCGTTTCGCAGGTGGAGCGGCACGGGATGGGAGGGATGGTCCCTCACGGCCTGGCGGGACTGGCGCTCGGCCGTGTAGACGGCGTTGCTCTTGGGAGCCAGTGCCAGGTAGGCCACCGCCTCGAAAAGTGCGATCTCCCCTTCCGGGCTCCCCAGGAAATGGTAGGTATCCTTGGCCGCCAGCGCCACGCTCAGGGCGCGGGGATCGGCCAGCCCGATATCCTCCGCCGCCATACGCACAATCCGGCGGGCCACAAAAAGCGGATCCTCTCCCCCTTCCAGGATCCTGGCCAGCCAGTAGAGGGCGCCGTCCACATCGGAACCCCTCACCGCTTTGTGGAGAGCCGAAATCAGATTGTAGTGCGATTCCCCCCCCTTATCGTGCCGCAGCGTCTTCCGCTGCAGCAGGTCGCGCACGAGCCCGGCCGTTATCTCCCCATCGGCCGCCGCGGCGGCCATTTCCAGCAGGCTCAGCAGCACCCGGCCGTCCCCATCGGCCAGACCGACCAGAAGATCTTCAACTTCCTCTTCTACCGACAGCGGCTCACCATCGGGGGCGGCCACACCCCGTTCTGTGTCGGCCAGGGCTCGTTTAAGGATGGTTCGCAGGTCCTCCTCGTCGAGGGGTTCGAGCTGAAAAACCGTGGTGCGGGACAACAGCGGGGCATTCACTTCGAATGAAGGATTCTCGGTCGTGGACCCGATCAACACAATGAGTCCCTCTTCAACATGCGGCAGAAAGGCGTCCTGCTGGGCCTTGTTGAAGCGATGGATCTCGTCGACGAAGAGGAAGGTCGGGCCGCCCTCTATCCACCTGCGGCGCCGCGCAATCTCGACCACATTCCGCACATCCTTCACCCCGGAGAGAACGGCCGAGAAACTCTCGAAGGCCGCACCGATACGCTCGGCCATCACGCGGCCCAGGCTGGTTTTACCCGAACCGGGAGGACCCCACAGGATCATGCTGGGTATGCGCCCTTCTTCGATCAGGCGCCGCAGGGGCATCTCCGGCCCCAGCAGGTGGCGCTGGCCGACGAACTCTTCCATGCTGCGCGGCCGCATCCGCTCCGCCAGAGGGACCATGACCGAGGCCTCCGCCCCCCGATCGTCACCGGGCAGTGAAGCGAACAGGTCCGAGCCGTTATCTGCCGGTGTTTCAGCCATTTCTCCAACCCAGCTCTACAGCGTTCTAGATAATCTTAGCATACGGCATTCCAGCCCAGTGTCCCGAGTCATAAATCCGTCGGAATTCATCCTCCGCTGCATCCGCACTGGCGGCGTTGCGCCTGCTGACAATTAGACATTAAAAAACCCCGCCGAGACATACATGACGGGGCCGGCCCAGTTAGAGCACTCTCCACATGATTCAGCTAATCAGCGTCCCCTTTCCAGGATTTCCGCCATCCGGTCGTCATAGTAGTGATGGTAGGGGTTAACATCCTCACGGTTGTAGTGAATTTCATAATGAAGGTGATAACCCGTAGTGCGACCGGTGTTGCCAACGTAGCCGATAATATCCCCCCGCTTGACACTCGCCCCCCTGCGGACGCGGGGGTGAAGGTGATCGAGATGACCGTAGAATGTTATATAACCATTCCCATGATCTATTTTCACATAATTACCCAGGGAGAACGTGCTGCCCTTACTCAGGTCGTCCTGACATCGGTCGATTCTCCCGTCGGCAGTGGCCCTGACAGGAGTATTTCTGGGAGCGACTATGTCATTCCCCTCGTGGAAATCATTAGGCTTTCCCGTCACGGGATGGGTTCGCCACCCATAGGGAGAACTAATATGGACGCCACGATACTTGGTTCTTTCTATCGGCCAGATGCTGGGGAATCCTCTAAAGAAGGCTTCAGATTCCGCGATCCTACTCTCTATCTCCAGGAGTGACTCAAGCTCCAGTGCTGCCTCGCGGTGTAACTGATTGATAAGGGTCTGGGTATCCTTGACCATTCTGCCGGATCTGGACGCCAGCAGTAAGATTTCTCTGTCGAAGTCGCGATACGTACCACCAACACCAGCCCTGCGGATTTCCTGAGACAGCGGAGCCAGCTCAGCAGCATGCCGCAAAATATCATCCCGCTCGGCAATGATATCCATCTGGCTTCTCAGGGCGATGACACTCTCGTTCATCCGGGTCAGCTCGACCCGCAGAATCTCGTTCTCGCGCTGGAGCTTCAGGAATGTTACCTGATCTACAACAGATGAACCGTACGTAGCCGCCATGGCCACCATCAACACGGCGGCAAGGAGTCCGGCCGCAGCCCCCATGACCAGGGCCGTGCCGGAGAGGCGGAATTCGCGTACGCCCCGCGACTTATTGTCACGAGGAACAATTAGCAGCGAGAAGCCGTTTCGACTCATCACACCTAACTTTCAGGTTGAATCGCCCCTATGCGCATAGGGCATACCCTGTATGGATTCAAAAAATCGTCCGTGCAGGATAGAATCGGCCCGCACCGAGGTCAAGCGCGAGTTCAATTTTATATTTTTACGGAAAAGGACCAATGGCGTGCCAGCTTTCGCGAGACACGCGACCTAAGTGCACCGCTCCGTAATTACGGTGATGTATCGAGAGCGCCTAGGCGTCCGGCCAGCAAGGCACAATACATCGGCGCTTGAATGCCAGCGTAATTGCGGAACGGTGTACTAAAGAACAGGTTGGCGCCCTACTGGGCGTAGGGAGCAAGCGCCCGGCTGCGGGAGCTGTGCCGCAGGCGCCTTATAGCCTTCTCCTTGATCTGCCGCACCCGCTCGCGGGTGAGCCCGAACTTCGTGCCGATCTGCTCCAGCGTCATCGGCTTCTCCCGACTGATCCCGAAGTAGAGGCGGATCACTTCCGACTCCCGGTCGGTCAGAGTGGAGAGGGCTTTGACGATCTCTTTCTGCAGCGCCTCGTCGAAGAGTTCCTCGTCGGGTGGGGCCTGCACTTCGTCCTCAAGGACATCGAGGAGACGGTTGTCCTCGCCCTCCTGGAACGGGGCATCGAGGCTCAGGTGGCGGCTGCTGATCTTCAGAGTATCCGTCACCTCGCTCGAACTCATATCCAGCTGTTCCGCAATTTCCTCGGCGGAAGGCTCGCGGCCGTAGTTCTGCTCCAGGTCGGAGGAGACCTTGCCGATCTTGTGGAGGGCGCCGACCCGGTTGAGCGGCAGTCTCACGATGCGCGATTGCTCGGCAAGGGCCTGCAGGATCGCCTGGCGGATCCACCACACCGCATAAGAGATGAACTTGAAACCCTTGGTCTCGTCGAACCGCTTGGCCGCCTTGATCAGCCCCAGATTCCCCTCGTTGATCAGGTCCCCCAGGGAAAGCCCCTGGTTCTGATACTGCTTGGCCACGCTCACCACGAAACGGAGGTTTGCCTGAACCAGTTTATTCAGCGCCCTCTGGTCATCCTGCTTGACTAGCTTGGCCAGGCGCACCTCTTCCTGGGCATCGATGAGGTCAACCTCACCGATCTCCTGGAGATACTTGTCCAGCGACTGATCCTCGCGGGTATATGGTTTTTTCGTCAGCTTGGCCAAAGCTTTAGTACTCCTTACAATCTATCCGAAGAAACAAGCCCTATTATTAAACGGCAATTGCCTGTCATCTGTTTAGAAGAAGCGCGCTCTGTTTGTTGGACGCATCGCCGGATGCAAAGTTCCTACCCCAACAAGTGGCGGAGAAAATCCTCAAGAATGGAGCGAGGATCCTTTTCAGGATGGGAACTTCTGTAGCTAGGTATTCTCTACAACTTTTCAAATATTGTCAACAATATTTTTTCCGTCTCTCTATCGCTCCTCCTCACGAGCGCGACCGTAGCACATCTGCCCTGCTAGCCTCAAACAGATTCTATCTCCCTCGATCCAGACTGTGGACCGAATCCTCATAGATATATATGCTAAGTGCACCGCTCCGTAATTACGGTGATGTATCGAGAGCGCCGAGGCGTCCGGCCAGCAAG
>JAUVWC010000128.1 GCA_030604325.1 Candidatus Zixiibacteriota bacterium
CAAATATGGCGCGTATTCTGGTGGTGGACGACGAGGCCCGCATGGCGGATCTCATCAAACGTGAACTGGAAGACCACGACCACACGGTAGCCTCCTCCGGCGACGGCCCGGCAGCTCTGGAACTGATGGAGAAAAATGATTTCGATCTGGTTATCACCGATCTGCGCATGCCGGGCATGGACGGGCTTGAACTGCTTCAGCAGGCGCGCCAGCGTTTCCCGCAGACCGAGATCGTATTGATGACTGCCTACGCCTCGGCCCAGACGGCCGTCGAGGCGATGAAAGAGGGTGCCTACGACTACCTGACCAAGCCTTTCGAAATGGACGAGCTGCTCATCATGGTCGAACGGATCGGAGAGCGACAGCGGCTGGCGTTGGAGAACACACAGCTGCGGGAGGAGATCGCCGGGGCACAGGTGAACATCCTCGGAGACTCTCCCGCCATGCGGCAGACGCTAGATCTGGTGGAGAAGGTGGCCGGCCAGGATACGACGGTTCTGATCCAGGGGGAGTCGGGCACCGGCAAAGAACTCATCGCCCGGGCCATTCACGCTGCCAGCACGCGCTCCCACGCCCCGCTGGTGGTTGTTAACTGCGCCGCCATTCCCGAGAATCTGATCGAGTCGGAACTTTTCGGACATGAACGAGGAGCATTCACGGGTGCCGACCGGCGCCGGTTGGGGCGGTTCGAGCTGGCTGACGGCGGAACGATCTTTCTCGATGAGGTCGCCGAACTCGCCCCTCAGGCGCAGGTCAAGCTGCTCCGGGTGCTGCAGGAGAGATCGTTGGAGCGGCTGGGAGGCAGCGAGACCATCCACGTGGACGTGCGTGTAATTGCCGCTACCAACCAAGATCTCGAGGATCTGGTCGCCGGCGGCCAGTTTCGTGAAGACCTCTACTACCGGTTGAACGTTTTTCCCATTAACCTGCCTCCGCTGCGCGAGCGAACAGACGATGTCCCGCTGCTGGCCGCCTACTTCATCGGGCGGCAGCAGAAGGGCAACACGCTGTCGCCACAGGCGGAGGAGGTGTTGAGCAGGTACAGCTGGCCTGGTAATGTGCGTGAACTGGAGAACGTTATCGAACGCGCCTGCATCCTGGCCGGCCCGCGAGGTGCGATCACCACCCAGTTCCTGTCAAACCTCGTCGACAGGATAGGGAAGACGGAGCTGGCTTCAGGCGAGACAGCGCCGGAAGGGGGTGGAGGGACAGCGATCATCATTCCCGAGGCAGGGGTGGACATGGAGGAGCTGGAGAAGCAACACATTCTCGGTGCACTGGAGAAGACCGGTGGGAACAAGACCGAGGCGGCCCGGCTGCTGCATATGACCCGACGCCGTCTCTACTCTCGTATGGCCCATCACGACATCGATTACTAGGAGTGCCGATATGGCTGACCGCATCGTCACCATTGAAAGTCATATCTACGAGCAGCAGCGCCGTTTCCCCGAATCGACCGGTGAGTTTTCGGGTCTGTTGTGTGATATAGCGCTGGCGACTAAGGTCATCTCGTTGGAGGTGAACAGAGCCGGCCTGGTCGACATCCTGGGAGGAACAGGCACCATCAATATTCAGGGAGAGCGGGTGCGGAGGCTGGACGTGTTCGCCCGCGATATAATGATTGATATTCTTCAGCGCAGCGGCAAGGTATGCGCCATCGCCACCGAGGAGGACGCCGACATCATCCAGGTGCCCCGGGACCTGCCCAATGGGCATTACATCGTCAGCTTCGATCCGCTGGACGGTTCCTCGAATATAGACGTCAACGTCAGCATCGGGACGATCTTCAGCATCCATTACAAGAGCGGTTCCGATGAGAATGGCACCGAGTCTGATTTCCTCCAACCAGGCGTGAAGCAGATCTGTGCCGGCTATGTCGTCTACGGTTCCTCCACCATCATGGTCTATACTGACGGAAGCGGGGGTGTGCACGGGTTCACTCTGGACCCGAGCCTGGGGGAGTTCCTGCTCAGCCACCCCGATATCAAGATCCCCGAGCGGGGCAGGATCTACAGCATCAACGAAGGGTACGAGTGCTGGTGGAAGGAGCATACCCGCCGCTATATCGAGTATGTTAAGTCGGAGGGAGACGGGCGTCCCTACACCAGTCGCTATATCGGGAGCCTTGTGTCCGACTTTCACCGCAACCTGCTCTATGGCGGCATCTTCCTCTACCCGGAGGACACCCGCGACCCCAAGAGGCCTCATGGTAAACTCCGCCTTCTTTATGAAGCGGCCCCTCTGGCGCTCGTGGTTGAGGCTGCGGGGGGCAAAGCCACTACCGGCACCGAACGTATTCTCGACCTTGAACCTGATGAACTGCACCAGCGGGTCCCCCTGATCCTGGGGAGCCGGCTGGATGTGGAAGACTACGAAGCGTTCTGCCGAGGAGAGCGCTGAGCTGCTCTCCGGGGAACGCGCACGGCACTGTTACGAAACAACGAAATGTACGTAATGAGTACTTAGGAGACGCGCGATGATTACAGCAACCTGGCATGGACACAGCTGCTACCTGTTCGATTTCGACGGAACAAAGGTGTTGTTAGATCCCTTCCTCTCCGAATCCCCCACGGCCGATGTCAAGCCGGATGAGGTTGAGACCGACTTCATCCTGCTTACACACGGACACGGGGACCACGTGGGGGACGCGATCGATATCGCCAAGCGCACCGGCGCCATGGTCGTTGCCCCCTATGAACTTGCTTCCTACTGCGGCGCCCAGGGATTGGAGGTGCACCCGATGCATATCGGGGGTGGGCACGACTTCCCCTTCGGCAGGGTGCAGCTCACCATCGCCCACCATGGCTCGGCCCTCGTCGAAGACGACGGTCGGACCATCTATCTCGGCAACCCGTGTGGGTTCCTTTTCAAGGTGCAGGGGAAATGCATCTACTTCGCCGGTGATACCGGGCTGTTCCTGGATATGAAGCTCATCGGTGACCGGAACCGCCTCGATCTGGCGATTCTGCCGATCGGTGACAATTTCACCATGGGAATAGAGGACGCGGTCACGGCAGCGGAATACCTGAAACCGAAAGTCGTCATACCGATGCACTATGGAACCTGGGAGCTGATCGACGTCGATCCACAGCTGTTCGTAGATGGAGTGGAGAAGGTCGGTGTGAAGGGTGTGATCCTCGAGGTGGGGGGCAGCTACGCCCTGGAATAGGGTGCTGCATGCTGGAATATCATGTTGCCCACCACCTCCTTCCGAACCTGCGCGGCTTCAAGCCAGTCCCGGCTTAGGGTAAAAGGGAGCCGGTTCCTCGCCCTGCTCGAGCCGTGCCCCGGCCGGGTAGCGGCCGAACACCGGCTGGCAGCTCTTCGAGAACAGTACCGTGACGCCACCCACGTCTGCTGGGCCTGGCGGCTGCTCTCGGAACAGAAGCCGGGCGAGGCTTCCTCCGATGCCGGTGAACCGGCGGGTAGTGCAGGCGTCCCCATGTTGGGGGTGCTGCGCTCACACGAGCTGTGGAACGTACTCGGGGTTGTGGTGAGGTGGTTCGGCGGGAAAAGGCTGGGAAGGGGCGGGTTAGTGCGGGCGTACAGACAGTCGCTCAGCCTGGCGGCGGCAGAGGCGACCATCATCGAGGCCGTTCCGCGGATCGAGGCGGTAATTCGCTCGCCTCTGAGCCGTGTCGGTGATCTGCACAGGGTGTTATCGGCGTTAGATGTAACATATGTAGATGAGGCCGTGGACGATGGGGAGGTATGGATGACCGTGTCCCTGCCGGCCCGAGACATGCAGAGATTATGTGAGCAGGTAGCTGGTGCCACCCAGGGCCAGGGATCGGTATCTGCTGAAGAGAAAGGATCCGGATGAGTTGGGAAGAGGAATCGATTGCTGTCGCAGAGCAGAAAGAGGGGATGAGCGAGGAGGATCTCCGCTGGGCGATCGGCCTCGATCTGGGTGGATCTGCCCTCAAGGCGGGCCTGGTGGGGACCGACGGCAGTATCACCGATTTCGAGCGTACCCCGATCGATCGCCTGGCCGGACCGCAGAGCCTGCTTGAGGCGATGGAGGTCGAGATCAGCCGCCTTACAGGGCAGGCGGTCATGCGCGGGATTGAACCTGCGGGTGTGGGTGTGGGGTGTCCCGGCAGCATCGAACGTGCCCGTGGCCGTATCCATAAATCGCCCAATTTCCGCGGCTGGGAGGACTTCCCGCTGCGGGATCGTCTGACCCGGATGACCAACTATCCCATCTGTCTCGCCAACGATGTGAATGCTGCTGCGGTGGGTGAGCTCAAGTTCGGCGCCGGGGAGGACTACGACAATTTCGTCATGATAACCCTCGGAACCGGTGTGGGGGGAGCCCTGGTGATCGGCGGCCGTCTCTACGACGGCGCGGAAGGATTTGCCGGGGAGATCGGACACATGGTGGTCGATCCGGACGGGCCCGAGTGCCCGTGCGGAAACCGGGGATGTCTGGAGCGACTGGTGGGAGCGGAAGCTCTTGTAGAACGTGCAGTGGTCCTGCTCGAGGAATCTGGGCAGCAAGGCATCCTGACGTCCTTTCCTCCCGATGAACTCACCCCTCAGCAGATCGGCCTGGCCGCTCTTGACGGGGATTCGGTCGCCCGTGACGTACTGACCGAAATGGGACGATGGCTGGGTCTCGCCTTCATATCCCTTATCAACGTACTCGATCCCGATTGCATCCTTGTCGGCGGCGGTATCGCCCAGGCAGGTCCGCCGCTGTTCGATGCCATCAGGAGAACTGTTGGTGATCACCCGATGTCCGGGACTGCCCGCGTCGTCCCGATTGTGACCGCGACATTGGGCCCGCGCGCAGGAACCGCCGGGGCCGGAGCCCTTGCCCTATGGCCCGAATTAACCTCGGCACCCTGATTGGAGCCCCCGTTTCGGGGGCGGTGCTGCTTGGGGCCGGAGTGATGCTCTTCCCCCTCTCGGCAGCTCAATCCTCTTACCGGTATGATGTATCTCGTGCTGTAGCGCGGCAGGACACGTCTCGTGCTGTAGCACGGCAGGAC
>JAUVWC010000126.1 GCA_030604325.1 Candidatus Zixiibacteriota bacterium
CCTCGATCGATGTCGTATACGCGAACACCGTGCCGGCGGGCGAAGAGACGGCAGCGGTGCTGATTGGCCGTGTATCCCTGGTCGGAACCGGTGGGATTGCAGTCGAAAGTGAAGAAGGTTCGCGCCGGGTCCGCTACCGGCAGGTCGTGTTCCTCCAGATGGGCCACTACATTTGCGCCGCCGAAATCGCGGGCCACCCGTGTATCTATTTCCAGTTCGACCATTTCGCCCACACGTACGATATTGGATGTATGGGTGGCGATGATATTCTCCACCAGCGTCCGGCCCACCTCGCTACTCCTCCCCGATCAGAGTGCCGTCGGCCTTCATGGTGAGGGGATCGAAGCAGGCGAAATCGGCCTGATGGATGAGGATCGTCTCCACTACTTTGGGACGGTTATCCCCCTCCTTGGAGTGGCAGGCGATGGTGTTCTGTACCTCGACGGGCACTCCCGTGCGGGCGGCGAGGGCGGTGCCGCTGATAGGGTGGCGCGTGCAGCGTCCATGATGACTCTTGCCGTAACCGCCCCGGCCGTCCTGCTCGAACTCCAACAGCTTGCCTACATCGTGCAGGAGGGCGCCGGCGATGAGGCGGTCGTAGTTTATCTCGTAGGGGAGCTTCTCGTAGGCCCGCTCCTGGGCCTCGGCGAGACCGAGCGCGCCCCAGGCAACGGCGAAAGTGTGCTCGATGAAGCCGACACCCCCGCAGTCGGTGAGCAGGGTGAAGGGCATCTGTGTCACCGCTTCCAGCTCTTCCCATCCCCCCTCACGGCAGGCGAGCGTCCACGTCTCGACCACCTGATCGCGCAGGCGCTCATCGGATATTCTTGCCAGCAGGTCGGCGAAGAGTTCCCGGATCTCGGTGGCGTCGATCATTTCTTACCTCTCTGTCTGCCGCGGACGGTTACCCCGCCGTGGCGAGGGATTCAATGATGGCATCGGTCATCTGCTGTGTGGTGGCCGCCCCCTTCTCTATCACGCTGGCTCCACCGGGGATCTTCAGCAAGTCGTAGGTGCGAACACGTTCTTCGGCGACCACTTTCCCTACCGCCCCTCGGATCGATGCGGCACGCTCCTCCTCTCCAAGATGATCCAGCATCATGGCCGAAGCCAGGATCATGGCGATCGGGTTGACGATACTCGGTTCCAGCCCGGCGTACTTGGGGGCCGACCCGTGGGTCGGTTCGAAGATGGCCACCTCGCGGCCGACGTTGGATGATGCCGCGAAACCGAGACCACCCACCAGTCCGGCAAACGCGTCGGAAATAATGTCCCCGAACATGTTGCCGGAGAGTATCACACCGTAGTCCTCGGGATTCTTCGTCAGCCACATGGTCTGGGCATCGATGTTGGTGGACCAGCGTTCGATGTCGGGATACTTCTCGGCCGCCGCCCGGGCCTCCTGCTCTAGCATGCCCGAGGTCTCACGGATCACGTTCGGCTTCTCACACACGGTTACCGACCTGTAGCCGTGACGACGGGCGTAGGCGAAGGCCTCCTCCACGATGCGGCGGCAGGCGGGGCGGGTGAAGATGCGTGTGGAGAGAGCAAGGTCGGGGCCGGGGACATCTTTGAACGGGGCGAACTTCGGATGCATTTCGAAGGCCCTGCGCACCTCCTCGGGCGGATCGGTCCACTCCACCCCCACGTAGAGCCCCTCGGTGTTCTGCCGGAAAACGGCCACATTTACCATCGGTTCTTCGATCTGTCCGCCGGCCCCTTTTCTGACGAAGTTGAGCGGATTGCCGGGGAAAGAGCGGCAGGGACGGATGGAGATGTCCAGGTCGAACAGCTGGCGCAGGCCGACAATCGGGCTGTAGTAGATGTGGCCCTGGCCCTGCAGCTCGGGAGAAAGCTCGGCCGCTGCCTCGTCCTTCGGTTTGCTGGTGATGGCGCCGAACAGCCCCACTTTATGCTCGGCGAGGAGGTCGATCGTAGACTGGGGAAGGGGATTGCCCTCGTTGCACCACAACTCCCAGCCGATGTCTCCGTGTACGTAGTCGGCCTCGAAACCGGTGGCCGCCAGTACGCGAATGGCCTCGGGTAACACGATGCGGCCGATGCCATCGCCCGGCATGGCGACGATCCTGCGGTCTGCCATAGAATTCCTACTCCTTTAGAACCACTTCTCAGCCGTGACTAGAACCCCAGTTCGGACACGACGTTGGAGGCCCCGAACACTTCGCATATGAAGATGATGTAGTGCATGTGCACGCTGATGTTGCGTCCGAATTCGGGGTCGAAGTTGTAGTCGTTTACCGTCGCCTCCCACACCCTGTCGAAGTTGATCCCCACCAGCTCGCCCCGTGCGTTCATGACGGGGCTGCCCGAGCTGCCGCCGGTCGTGTCGCAGTTGGTCAGCAGGTTCACCGGTACGTCGCCGCTCGCGTCGGCCCAGCGGCCGAAGGCCCGGCTGCGCCATGCCTGTTGCAGGACCTCGGGGACGATGAATTCGCCCTCGCCGGTTTCCTTCTCCATGACCCCCTTCAGATGGGTGAGGGGCTTGATGTAGACTGCGTCTTTCGGCTCATATCCCCTGACGTAACCGTAGGAGAATCGCAGGGAGCGGTTGGCGTCGGGGTAGAGCATCTTTCCCTGTTGCTGGCGTAAGGCCATGATCCCCTCGGCGTAGAGCTGACGCAGGCGTGCCAGGTCACGGTTGCGTGCCTGCCGGCGTTCGTTAAGCTCGTTCCGCCTGTCGCGCAGGTCCGCCGCGATGCGGAGGAAGAGACCTCCCCGATCCGCGGCCTCGTCGGCGCTCAGCGCCAGCAGGCGCTCCCGGCCGTCGGGGCTGAGCAAGGGGGAGGAGGCGTAGGCCTCGTCGATGGCCCGGGACAGTGCTGGCGCATATCCCTGTAGTTCCTGCCCCTCGACGATGTGCTGCAGTGTGGCGATCTTCTGCCCCTCGGGCAGGGCCAGGCCGCGGACGGCGGCGCGCAGATAGAGTTCGTGGTCGACCGGCTGGTAGTACCCGGCCGGGCCCTCCAGCAGCCGCTCCTTCCTCTGCTCCGCCTGTTCGCCGCGGTAGTTGGTCCCCCGCCTCTCCTCGGGTATTTCCATCTGGAGAAGGTACTCGTAGAGGTTCAGGGCATAGGACTGGATCGGTGAGTAGAGCAGCTCCCCCGCCGTAAGGAGGAAAGGATCATCTTCGCGCATCCCGGCATAGATCCGCTCGAGCGCCTCAAGTACTCCGTCATAGCGGCGTTTGAGTTCCGGTTGGGAGCTGTACCAGCCCGTCCACGCCGCTTCCTCCACCTGCTTGCGGGCGACCAGATCCATCCGGTCGATGCCCACCACCTTTCCCTGGTAATTCTTGTGAACATTGGCCAGCGACTTGACCGTCGTCGCGAACCGGATCTGCAGTTCGCGGTCTCCCTCCCAGGCACGCCGCATCACGTCTATCCGTTCCCCAAGAATCATGATCTGGTACGGCAGGCGGCAGGCCCGCTCGTAGGCGACATAGTAGGAGTCGAGGTAGCGCATGGTGGAGCCGGGGAAACCGAGCATAAACACGAAGTCCCCCTCTTCCGGTGCGCGGGAGGCCACCTTAAGCCATGAGCGGGGCCGGTAGGGCACGTTCTCTCTGTTATAAGGAGCGGGGGAGCCGTCGGGAGCGACATAGGCCCGCAGGAAGGAGAAGTCCCCCGTGTGCCGGGGGAACATCCAGTTGTCCGTGTCCGCCCCGTAGTTACCCACGGAGAACGGGGGAACGTAGACGATACGGATATCCCTGATCATCTTGAAGCCGACGAGCTTGAAGGCGTTCCCGTAGGAGAAGGCTGAGATGCTGATTTCCAGATCGGGATGCTCCCGGCGCGCCTCATCCACGACTGCCTCGGTGGCGGTGCGGATGGCCTCCCGGCGCTCCTCGAATGACATCCCCTCCCTCACGCCGCTCAGCACCCGTGCGGTGACATCCTCGTATAGCTGGACCATCCTCGCCGTGTAACCGCGGGCGCGGATCTCCTCCTCACGCGTGCGCGCCAGGTATCCGTCGGTTATGTAGTCCTGCTCGGCGGTGGCGATACTGGCTACGGCCCCGAAGGCTACGTGGTGATTCGTCATGATCAGCCCCTCCGGGCTGACGAACTCTCCCGTTCCCCCTCCCAGCCGCAGCGTGGCTTCATGAATGCCCGGCCCACCGGGATTGAATATCTGCTCGACGGGAATACTGAGACCGGCCCGGTGCAGATTCAGGCGTCCGATCTGATCGGGCGTCCACTGCCCCTCATCGGTGAATGCGAAGTGAGCCCCGGCGCCGATGGCTGCCAGAGCAAGGATGGTAGTAGTGAGCCGTTTCACCATAGTCTGACCCTTACTGGATAATGGGCAACCACAACGTGGACCGGTAACATTCTGTTCGAGCTGGCGGTGGGGAACAGCCGCTACCGCGCGTACTCGTTGATGCCCTTCTCATATTGATTTCCACCGTGGGCGTCCTGGGCCACAATGACCGGGAAATCCTCCACCACCAGGCGTCGGATGGCCTCGGGCCCCAGGTCTTCGTAGGCGACGATCTCCATCGACTTGACCGACTGGGCGATCAGGGCTCCGGCACCTCCCACGGCGGTGAAGTAGACGGCGCCATGTTTCTTCATCGCCTCGACCACATCGGGTCCCCGCGCACCCTTGCCGATCATACCGCGCAGCCCGAGGGCAATGAGCTGGGGGCTGTACGGATCCATCCGGTAAGAGGTAGTAGGGCCGCAGGAACCGATCACCTGATCGGGCTTGGCGGGTGAGGGCCCGACGAAATAGATCGTTTCCCCTTCGATTTCTACGGGGAGCGGATCACCGGCGTCCAGAAGATCCACCAGTCGTTTATTGGCAGCGTCGCGGCCGGTGAGCATCGGGCCGCTCAATAACACCCGCTCCCCCGCCCGGAGGCCTTCGACATCTTCGGCCGTCAAAGGGAGTTGTATTTGCTTGCGATCTTCCATGATTCACTGCCTCCGGTGGGGTTTTAAATGGTTGCGCTCTTATGCCGGGCTGCATGGCACTGCATATTCACTGCCACCGGCAAGCTGGCGATATGGCAGGGGTTGACCTCGATTTGGACGTCGAGGGCGGTCACTCGCACCCCCAGTCCCATCGGTCCG
>JAUVWC010000106.1 GCA_030604325.1 Candidatus Zixiibacteriota bacterium
CCCACCACCGCCACCGAATATCCCGGCTCCCTCCAGAAAGAAGTCCCTCTTCTCGGGGAAGAAGAGGCTGAAGCGGGTCAGGTTTATCCTCTCCTGGTCGGCTTCAACCTGAGCGAAGTCGGTATTAAGGGTGAGATCCACCGTCAGGTTGGGGAAGGGAACATACTTGATGTCGAGGCCACCGTCGATGACGCTGTCGGTCGTGATCGCCGGCTCACCGGGATCGGGCTCGAGATCGCGGGCGCGGGCGGTGCCTCCCATCACGTACGGTTTCACCTGGAGGTTGGTGCCCTGGTCGAGCCCGGAGAGCCCCTCGAGCGTGCCGGCGTTGGAGAGACGGTGGAGTCCGAACCATCCCAGATCACGGGAAGTCGGAACCCAGTACACCTCCTCGTTATTCTTCATGATCGTGCGCCTGAAGTTGATACCCCACCACTGCTCACCACCGGTCGATACGAAGCGCAACTGGCTCAGCGGGATAGCAATCTCGGCTGTCCAGCCTTCCTCGTCCACGGATGTCGCCGCGTCCCAGACGACATTAAAGTCGCTGTTGACGCTGCGCCCCTCATCGGTGATGAAAGCGTCGAAGCGTGCTCCGGCCGGGTTGATGTTGAAGATGAATGCGTTCCGCCGGTCGAGGAAGGTGTCCAGAACGAAGGCGAAATGATCATCATCGTGCAGGCGGCCGTCACGGCGTAGCTGGGTCACGACCAGCTTCTCCGGCTGGGAATCGAACATCCGGGCGCCGACGTACAGGGTCTGACGGGTGTAGAGGATTCTGACTTCGGTACGTTCGGTGGCCGGGGCACCTTCCATCGGCTCACGCTGCGTGAACCCCGTCGCCGGTTGGGCCTGCAGCCACACCGGTTCATCGAGTCGGCCGTCCAGAGCGGGAGCCCGCTCTACGAATCGGGCGCTGATCGTGTAATCGGCAGGATCGTATTCGCTTACCCCCTGCTGTGCAAATGCGGCTCGAAGCGGAAGAGCTGTCAGAACCAGAACAGTCAAACAGGCCGCCACCCTTAGCGTGTGCCGCACTGCTGGTATGGAAGCAGGGAACTGTATAGGAGAGCAGCTGCGCGAATCCAGTTTCAGTAACTCCGGCGAAGTTGATGTCAGTCGATCGCGAATAAGCGACCGGAACCTACGAATCCTCCCGAGTCCCAGTCAACGGGTTTTGATATTAGACAGCCAGCCTCCTACTATCCTTGTATGCAAATGGTGGAAACTCAGACGGCCGTTGTTGGCGCCGGGATCATCGGCATGGCCACAGCGCTCGAACTGGCCCGCACGGGTCGGGTGGTACACGTCGTAGAACGCGCACCATCTCCCGGAGCCGAGGCCTCCGGAGCCGCTGCCGGCATGCTGGCCCCCCAGCATGAGGCGGACGGCCCCAGCCCTTTTCTGGAGCTCTGCCTGGAGGCGCGCGATCTCTGGCTCGAGGTGGCCCGAGACCTTCTCTCCACCACCGGGATCGATCCGGGCCACCACACTGACGGGCTGCTTCACCTGGCGCTGGATGCTTCCGAATGGGCGGCACTCCAACGGCGGTCGACCTGGCAATCGGGTGTTGGCCTCCCTGTGGAAGAGCTCCTACCCGCCGAGATCCGGCGGCGTTTCCCCGCGGTGACACAGGAGATTCCTGGAGCCCTGTTCTACCACGGCGATCACTACATTCACACCACCCACAGCCTCGAGGCCTACTACGCAGCCTGCCGAGCCGCCGACGTGCATTTCATCTTCGGAAGAGAAGTCACGGCGCTGCGGACTGAGCCCGACTCGGGGGCCGTGCGCGTAGCCGCCGTTCAGACCGACGGTCTGGAGATAGCGGCGGAGACGACCCTGCTGGCCGCCGGGGCCTGGACGGGGCAGATTACAGAATCGATCGGATACCGGCTACCTGTCGAACCGGTCAGGGGGCAGGCGGTCCTGACTACAATGAAAGACGATCCTCCTGAATACATACTGAGTTGCACTGATGGGTACATAGTGCCCAGGGAAGGTGGGGAGATATTTATCGGCGCCACCTCGGAGCGGGTCGGTTTCGACCGAAGCACCACCGAAGAAGGAGTGCAGTCGGTGTGGAAGGCCGCCCAGTGGATTCTCCCATCATTGAAGGAGTGCAGACCCAGCCAGAGCTGGGCCGGCCTGCGGCCTGGAAGTCCCGACGATCTTCCCATAATTGGCCCGGCACCCGGGGTGCGCGACCTGTGGCTAGCAACCGGCCACTATCGAAACGGTCTGCTGTTGGGCCCTCTGACCGGCCTGCTCCTCTGCCGGTGGATGACCACCGGCGAGCCGGGCCGTGATATGACTCCGTTTCTGCCAGACAGGTTTGTAGGTTAATATTATCCGGCATCTGCTCACTGGATGGCGAGACCGGCGAATGCCGGTACGGCAACTCCGGACAGCTACCGACGGATCTGCCGGGTGGAGGTCGGATCAGTCGAGAGTATTTCCGGTGAGCCACTCGAAGATCTTCCGGTACCGCCGCGAGGTCTCCTCTACCACCTCGTCGGGCAACTCCGGTCCAGGATCGGTTTTGTCCCAGTCGAGCGTCTCCAGGTAGTTGCGGACGTACTGTTTGTCCAGGCTCTCCTGAGAGATGCCCGGCGTATAGCTTTCCTCGGGCCAGAACCGCGAGGAGTCGGGGGTGAGCAGCTCGTCGATCAGCAGGAGTTCCCCGTCTACAAGACCGAACTCGAACTTCGTATCAGCGATGATGATTCCCTTTCGGGCCGCTTCCTCCGATCCCTTCAAATAAACCTCCAGCGAGATATCTCTGACCTTGTGGGCCAGCTCGGAACCAATGATAGATTTCGTCGTCTCGAACGAGATATTCTCGTCGTGCGTGCCGCGCTCCGCCTTAGTGGCGGGGGTGAAAACCGGCTCGGACAGCTTGTCGGACAGCCGAAGCCCCGGTGGTAGCTGTATGCCACTGATCGAGGATTCCTGCTGGTATTCCTTCCATCCCGATCCGACCAGGTATCCTCGCACAACGCATTCCACCGGCAGCGGTTCGGCCCGCCGCACCAGCATGCTTCTGCCGGCCAGCTGCCCGGCGTAGGGCCGGGCCTGGTCCGGGTATTCACCGGGTGAGACGGAGACCAGATGGTTGGCAACAATGGAGGATGTTTGTGAGAACCAGTAGGCCGAGATCTGTGTCAGCACCCGGCCCTTGTCTGGAATCGGAGTCGGCAAAACCACATCGAAGGCCGAAAGACGATCGGTAGCCACGATGAGCAGTTGGTCTCCGAAATCGTAGATGTCCCGGACCTTGCCCCGATCGGCCAGGGGAATCCCCTCGAACTCAGTGGTGAAGATCGGTTCCATACATCCTCCTTTTCTTCCGCGTCTCCCATTGATAGTTGACCGGTGCCTAAGATAAACCCTTTAACGGAATTATATCCAGCTTCTGCTTCGAAATGGATATCGAGCCGTCTTCCGGTTCGGAAACTCCCGGTGGCAGACGGTGTGTTTCCCCAGCGTGGATGTGTTAATCAGATATTCGAGATGGATTAGATCCGGCGGCTTCGACGCAGCGGCGAGCGACGGCGCCGGGATCGTCGGCCTCGAAAACGGCGCGCGTTATGGCCACCCCCGCAGCGCCCGCCTCCAGAACCTCCGGTATATTCTCCGGCGTGATCCCTCCCACGGCCAGAACCGGCACCCACCTGTCGGCACATACTACCTGAAGTGCTTTCACACCCAGTGGTGGCCCGAATTCATCGGCATCGGGTGTTGAGTAGACAGGACCGAACAGAGCATAATCGGCCGTACCCGCCGAAGCGCGGGCCACATCCGCCCTGTCATGTACAAGAACCCCGATCAGGAAGTCTTCCCGGGCAAGCCGCCTGGCCAGCTCTCGCGCTGCCTCCGGATGGAGCGCCTCATCATCAAGGTGCACCCCGTGGGCACCCGTACCCAGGGCAATGTCCAGCCGGTCGTTTACTAGTACCCGCGCCCCGTATCCTTCGGCCAAAGAGAGAATCTCCACCACAAAACCGAGCAGTTGACGGGCCACCCAGGCTTTTTCACACACCTGGACCGCTTCAATCCCGGCCTCCAGGGCCAGGTGCACTACATCCAGGGTGCGTTCACGCCCGTAACGCCGGGCGTCGGTGATCAGAATCGTTCGCAAGGGTGACTTCAGTCCAGTATCTCCTTTATCCTAACAGACGCGTGAAAAGTCGGGGAACTCATCAACCGGGGTGGACAAGCTGAGTACACCGTTCCGCAATTACGGAGCGGTGCACTAAGGCACCGTTATCAGAGTGATGTCACCGGAGAACGCAGTCAGTTCTACCGACGCATCCGGTTGCCGGTATATGCCCATCAAGGAGCGCCGGCTGGTCCGGGCACCGGTTAGGATCAGCTCCAGTGGAACCGAAATGCTTCCTGAAACCGTACTCAGTCTGACCCGGAATCCGCCCTCATCCCTGGCGATAAAATCGATGTTGCCCGAATGGCTGGTAAGCTGATAACGGCCCCCGCTCTTGACCGCTCCGTCACAATGGATGTTGCCGCCCGTATTGTTGGCCCACACTTCCACCAGGTCGCCACCGCTGATAGTGATGTCACCGGATATACAGGTGGCCCTGATGTGCTCATCAACATCGGTCAGTACGATATTGCCGGAGACGGTGTTTGCATCCGCTCCTCCGCCCACTTCGACAATCGTGATATCACCTCTCATCGAGCCGGCGACCACACTGCCTCCGACGTCGCGGGTGGTTATATGGCCGTTGACGGTCTCCAGGTTGGCGTTCCCCTTCATCCCGGATATATGGATGTTGCCGGATGTAGTCCGCAGGCTCACCGTGACATCACCGGGAACTTCCACGGTAAAGGTCACACCCAGCTGGGTAAGGTCGGAACCGCCCGTACGCTGTATTTCCTCGGCCGACGGATGCCTGGTTCTCACCTCCACTGTATCCCCGTGCGCGTCCACTTCGATGGCCAGGGACTCGAGCAGGGCGGCCGCTGCCGCGGCCGGATAATTCTGTACCTGTTTTACCGCCCTTATGCGCACGACCCGGCCGGAAGTACCGGTAACGGTGATGTCCCCCGACACATTGACGAGCTGTAACAACCCGTCTGCAGCAAGTTCCAGGCGATGTTGGAAAGTGCTCGTGTATAGCTGCTGGGCGTGGGAAGGAGAGACCCCCAAAAACAGCCCGGCAGCCAGAACCACCGCTGGGCATGCACGCATGAGTTTATGCTCGAGGTCTATCCACAGCATCGAAGAGCGCCAGAGATCTTAAACTCAACAGACTAACTACGGTAAATTCTGACGCTTCCCGACCCGGTGTCAATGTAAATACGTCCGTTCCCGTCTCCGATCTGGCCCCGCACGTAGGTGCGGCCCCTCTTGGCATAGTTGATCGGGACGTCGACAGTGATTCTGCCACTGCCGACATCGATCTCGAGATCCGCCCCGAGGCTGGAGGGTATCCGAACGGTAACCCCACCTGATCCGGTGTCGATCTCTAGACTCCGTACATCGCTGATCAGGTCCAGCTCCACTGATCCGCTGCTCG
>JAUVWC010000262.1 GCA_030604325.1 Candidatus Zixiibacteriota bacterium
GTCAGCGGGTACCTCCAGTTCCACTACATTCCCCTTCCCCTGCTCGGTGACGGCGAGCAGGCGCACATCGGGATCCTGCAGCGAGGCGAGCACGGTCCGGGTAGCGGTAAGGCGGGGGTTGAGGGGTACGTCGATACCAAGACTTTCAAAGAGGTGCATATTGGCCGGATTCGAGACACGGGTGATGATCTTGGGGATCTCCATCTCGCGTGCCAGCAGCGAGCAGAGCAGGTCCTTCTCATCATCACTGGTGACTGACACCAGCACGTCGGAGAGGTAGATCTGCTCCACATCGAGCAGTTCCAGATCGGTACCGTCGCCGTGGAGGACAAGCGTCGACTTCAGCTCCGCCGCCAGCCACTCGCAGCGTTCGGCGTCCTTCTCGATGATCTTCAGCTGGAGATCGCCCTCCTCCTCCAGTATGTGGGCCAGTATCTCCCCCACGTTCCCGCCGCCGACGATGGTAACGTTTTTGACCTTCTCCTTTACTACCCTGCGGAAGAACTGTTTCTCCAGGCTGCGCAGCGCCCGCTTAGTCCCCATAAAGGTCACCTTGTCATCTTCCTGAAAGACCGTACTACCTCCTGGGACATAGAACTCATCGTCACGGGCCACAGCCACCGCCAGCAGCCCCCGATGCAGATCGAGTTGGGCCAGCGTTTTATTCAGCAGAGGGGAGCGGGGCTCGATCCTGTATTCCTGAAGCCAGATGCGCCCGCCGGCCAGTATCTCCACATCAATTGCTCTAGGAACCAGAACAATACGGGCGATCTCCTCGGCCAGCATACGCTGCGGCCAGATGATACGATCGACCATCAGGGTAGGGCCCAGACCGCTGCGGGGAGCGAAGGATTGGTAGTATTCCTCCTTGGATACAAAACATATCGTGTGCGCGCCGAAGGTCTGCTTAGCGGTCAGACAGGCAATGATGTTCCGCTCATCTGTCTCGCTGCAGGCGATGAAGTTGTCCCCTTCCTTGGCACGCAGGTTCTGAAGCGTTTCCGTGCTGGCGGGGTTGCCCAGCACGACCTGCACATCGAGCCTGTCGAACCGGGTGGTGGCTTCAGGGTCTTCCAGGATGACATTAATATCCCACTTCCCCGCCAGTTCGCCCGCGAACTGGTAGGCGATATCCCCCCCGCCGGCGATGATGATCCGCATCTCCTCAGTACCCCCTGGCCAGACCCCCGCCGCGCGGATCCGCGGCTCCGGTGAAGCCTGTGGGGGTTCCTCTTCTGTTGTAGCTGATGGTGAGCGCGTGCGCACTGCCCAGGCCGCCGGTAGTGCGGAGGTTATGACCCATGGCGGCGAGCTGGCTTCGAACCTGTGCCGGTATCCGCTCTTCGACAGCGATGGCGTCGGGTTCGACAAAGCTGATCCGGGGAGCGGAGATAGCATGGAGCACATCCATGTCGAAGTCGATCATGTTCATTATCATCTGCGGCACCGTCTGTGCAATCGTGTGTCCACCCGGCGTGCCCACAGCCACCCACGGCCTGCCTTCGATCATGATCAGCACGGGCACATCTCCCGACAGCTTGTGGCGGCCGGGGAAGGCGTCCATCGGGTTGCCCTTCGGTTCGAAGGTGCAGAATGCCAGTGAACCGTTCAGCCAGATCCCCGTACCCGCAGGCATTATTCGGCTACCGAAAGCGCCGCCTAAAGTCTGGGTGGCCGATACGACATTACCCCAGCGGTCGGCGACCACGAAGTGGGTGGTATGGCTGCCGGTAGGAGGAACGACACCGGGCGGCTCGAACCGGCTGGCCTTCTCCGGATCGATCATATCCACCTGCTCCTGCCAGTAGGTCTCCGCGAGCAGCATATCCAGAGGTACCGGCCTGACGAGCGGATCGCTGGCATACCTGAGGCGCGTCCAGAAAGCATGCTTGGTAACTTCGGCATAGCGATGCAGGTAGGCGCTGGTATTGTGACCAAGAGAGCGGTTGTCGAAGCGGCTCATCATCCCCAGCCTGACCAGTGCCGGAAATGAATTGGCGGGAGGAGGCGCGGTGACGATCTCGTACCCCCGGTAGTCGATGGTGATAGGTTCCCACCATTCAGCCTCGTTCTCTGCCAGATCGTCCAGCCGGAGGAAACCCCCCGCCTCCCGCATCGCCCGGTCTATGGCTTCCCCCAACCTGCCGCCGTGCACGACCGAAGCACCCTCTTCGGCGATCATCCGCAGGGAACGGCCCAGGTCAGCCTGTACCAACCGTTCTCCCTCCTTCAGGGGCTCACCGATACGACCGTATATCTCCTTTGCGTGTGCCGGAAACGATCGAAAGGACCCCTGTATCAGGCGGGCGAAGCGACCGTCGAGGACGATCCCCTCCTCAGCAGCGCGTATGGCCGGTTCGAACAGCGTGGCCCATTCCAGCTTTCCATAACGTCTCCACATCGACTCCCAGGCATTGGCGTTTCCCGGGGTGGACACCGCCTTGGCTCCCCGCCGGTTCTCCATGTAGCCGGGTGTAGGCGCACGGTATACATCGGAGTCCACCCTGCGGGGGATGAGCCCGCTCGAGTTCAGGAAAAGGGCCTCCTGCTTCCCGGCGTCGAAGACGACGATTGTCCCGTAACCCCCCACTCCCGACATCGCAGGCTCCACCACGTTCAGGGCGGCGGCCACGGCCACGGCGGCGTCGAAGGCGTTCCCTCCGGCCCTGAGGATCTGCAGCCCCGCCTGGGTGGCGAGCGGATGAGCGCTGCTCACCATGCCGCGGCGGACGAGGGCCGGCCCGCTTTCCTCTTCCAGATGCGGCGAGCAACCGGCGCCGAACAGAACCCCACCGGCGGCCAGCACCGCCACACCCAACAGAATTCCCATCAGCCTTCTGCTATCTTTCATCGGTATCTCCCGCAGATTTAATCAAGTTTCCAGTATGGAAACGAGCAAAAAGCCCCGTCGAGATTGGCGGGGCTTTCCGTCGGGAACATACATCGGAATCGGGACTACTCCAGGTCGGGGGGAATTACCTGCGCGATCCACA
>JAUVWC010000075.1 GCA_030604325.1 Candidatus Zixiibacteriota bacterium
AAAAGAACGATAATCAGGTAGAGAGCGCCCGAAGCCAGAAGAGCCTGGACCCACGGATTGAGGATAACTTTTCTAGAACCCTGTAGAGGGGAGAGGTCGTTTCGACCGGGCGAGGAATTCATCATACGCTATCGATTTCTTCCAACAAGGGGGGCAGGCTGCCCGATCCTCTCTTCCATCCACGTAGCAGCGCAGCCGCGACCTTGGGAACTATGGCCAGAGGCAGCCGGCCCCTCACCGCCTTCCAGGCCGCTGCCGCCAGATATACCTTGGCCATAACCGGCCAAAGCAGGGGGCGGTGGAGGCGGAAGATAAGGCTCATATGCCCCGCCCGTTCTACCTCGGAACTCTCAGGGCTCTCCTTCCCCACGCTGGCCGGTATGGCCAGATGATCAATCACCGCGTCAGCAGCATACCAGATCCGAGCTCCCATCCGCCTCAGACGCTCGGAGAACTCAACATCCTCATACATGGCCGGCTCGTCAAAACGGGTATCGAATCCTCCAGCCTGCAGCGCCAGCTCTCTCCGCACGGCCATGTTGCCGCTCGAGGCAATCCCGGAGGGGCCGGAGCGATCCGTATTGAAGTTGCGCCGCGTATGCCCTGTCCATGTCAGCACTGCTCCGACACGCCGGGGAGCATTGGTGGTCCGGTCCGGTCTCTCAACTATCCTGCCTGTAACCACATCGGCACGATCCTCTTCAAGCGGACGAAGAAGTGCCTCAAGCCAGCCCGGGCGCACCATCGAATCGTCGTCAATATACACGACAAAAGGAGTCCCCGATTCCAGCAGACCCAGATTACGGGCAGCAGAGCGGCCCGGTACCGGTTGTTCGAGTATGACCAGAGGCCCATCATCTTCTGCAACCCCACCACACTCAAGGCCGGCTAGAGTGATCTCCTGGGTAGCGGACTGTCGCTCAGCTACCTCACCCTGGACCACTACAATACACTTTTCTTCCTCGGTCAGCTGGGGAAGTACGGCCTCCACCGCCCGGGCCGCTATGTCGGGTCGCCTGAAAGTAGGGATGATAATTGTGGCTCTCAACACTTTCCCTTTCTTTAAGTATGCCCGGACGGTCTCCTATCCGCCAGTCTGCCGCTGAGTAGATGTATGGTAGCCAGTCATACGACCAAAGTTCCGTTTCTGGATCTAGGGGTACAGTACAAGGCTATTCGCCGCGATTTCAATGAGGCACTGGAGGAGATCCTCGAGCTGGCAGGTATCCACAAGCTGGCCGTAGTGGAAGACGCTGCTCAGGCCCACGGAGCCCGTTATAAAGAGAAGCGGAAATCGCAGATCCCGCAATAGACAGAAACGCTCTGCTGGAACACCTGCTGAGCTTACCGATGTACGCCGAGCTGACGGAGGATATGATAGAAAGGGTTGCTGCGGTACTCACCTCCTACCCAAAGGTCCTTTTCCGACCCCCATAGGAGAGTTGCGTAAAACCGATCCCAAAATCGTCGAGGACTCCTGCACGGCCATGCCTACAATGACAATGGACAGTGCTTATATGAACCTCCGGGCGACAGCATACCGCGAAAACACGCTCGAAAGGCACCCTACATAAAGAAAATGGCAAGTTGTGCCGGATCAACCTAACGAGGTGCAGTATGACACATTGCTCATGGCCGGCTCCTTTTGTGTCGTATGCGTCCCTGGTGTGGTGGGCACACCCACTAACACGCGAACACCTACGACGTAGGGGCCGGCCGTTCCATAAGGTCTAGACTATTCCGTACTCAACCTGGTGGTAGCTCCACCGTCTACAATAAGTGCCCCGCCTGTCATAAAGGACGACAGGTCGTTGTTGGCGAGGAAGAATATCGCTTCTGCTATCTCCTCGGGCTGGCCCACCCGTCCGATGACTGTCTTATTGGCCAGCTCCTCGAGTTTCTTCGGGATCGATCCATCAGATAGATGCCCTCTGGTCAAGCCGGCATACAGCATATCGGTCTCGACCGCCCCCGGCAGAACTGCGTTGACCCGTATACCATCCGGCGCGAGTTCGATGGCAAGAGCTCTGGTAAGGGCGAGCAGGGCGCCTTTGCTGCTGGCGTATGCCGCGACGTTGGCCGATGTGGCAACAGCGTGTACTGAACTGACGTTGACGATGGCTCCCCCGTGCTCCTTCATCAGCTGGTAGGCGTTCCGCACCATCAGGAAGGGTAACCGCAGGTTGTTGACCATCACATAGTCCCAGTCCTCCGGGGTCGTATCCACCAGGGGCTTGCAGATCTGGACCGCGGCGTTGTTTACGAGAGCATCGATCCGCTCGAACCTGCCGGTGATCTCCTCGAATGCTGATTCCGCCCTCTCCGGATCGGACAGGTCGTCCTGGATGAAGAACTCGATCTCACCGGCGACATCGGTCTCGCGCAGGTCTGTTCCGATCACGGTCCAATCTGAAGAGACGAACTTCTTTGCTGTCGCGCTTCCTATGCCACCGGCGACGCCGGTGATGAGTACGATCCTTGCCATCATCTTCCCCTTTCGAGACCCTTGATGAGGTTCTTGACGGCTAGTTCACTGGTCCTTTCGACGGCCTCACGGGTGTTCGAGGCGTTGTGGGAACCGAAAATGCAGCCCCCGAACTCGTGGAGCGGACTGTCGGGCTTGAGCGGCTCATCCTCGAAAACGTCGAGTGCCGCACCTGCGACCTTCCCGCTACGCAGGCCCGTGATCAGAGCATCCTCATCGATCAGGGGACCGCGCGCCGTGTTAATGATATATACACCATCCTTCATGATCGAGAATTCTTCGTTTGAGAGCATGTGGTAGTTCGACTCCGTGAGCGGGCAGTTCAGCGATATGAAATCGGAGCGCCGCAGGAGATCATCGATCTTATCCACGATCGTGATACCGGTCTCTTCAACGAATGGATCGGGCGGTGGCACAATGTCATGGCCAATGATCGGCATACCGGCCGTGACACCCCTTCTGACGACCGCCTGTCCGACGCTCCCCAAACCCACACCTCCCAGCACCTTACCGTGCAGTGAGGTTCCCTCCACCTTTAACCACTCGCCCTGCCTGACGGCCCGATCGATATTGTGGATCCTCCGTGCGAGGAGGATGACGTATCCCATCACGATGTCCGCCACTTCGTCAGCGAAAACCCCAGGCGTGTTACTTACCGGGATTCCCCGTTCCCGGGCCGCCTCAAGATCGATCCCGTCGATTCCGATACCCCATTTCGCGATCACTTTCAATCTTGAAGCCTTCGCTATCACACCTGCGGTGATCTCATCGTCACCTGTAATGATCCCATCATACTGTTCGATTATCTTCAGCAGGTCGGCTTCGCTCAGGCCCTGCACTACTTCCGGCAAATCGACTTCGATGCCGTGCTCCTCAAAAATCGCGCGAAACAGGTCGAAGGATCTCTGCATCTGGGGACATGTTATCAGCACCCGCCAGCTCATACCCTGTTCTCCCTCAGCTTGAACACTATCTCCGCGATCCTGAAATCCACCTCTTCGTCGATATCCAGAGCCTCCTCGCCCTCCATCTCGAACATGAGTGGCCTGTCCCCGATCCGGTTGTGCTTTCTCCTCAAGACCTCACCCGAGAAGATGTATATGCAGGAATTCTCTTCGTAGACAGGGGGCAGATCCTGAGTACGGAGCAGCACATCGGGATCGTGATTAATGGGCCTGATCTCTCTATCCCAGAGACGGGTCTGAAGGCGCGTCACCGAGAACAGGGAGTCATAGTCCGGAAAGTTGTCGAGGAAGAGCCGGATCGCCCCGGTCACGGTGGCCGTCGTCAGAAGGGGATTGGTGCTGTGAGTCTGCAGGTAGAGATCCGCTGGTACCTTCCCGGTATCGTGGAGCAGGATATCGTTCATCGGGATGGTGCCATCCCTCAGTTCCTCCGGTCTCTCTATGAGATGAACGTCGGGGAATGTTGCTTCGCAGTCTTCCATGATCGTGGGGCTGTCGGTATCGATGACGATCGCTTCGATGAGTTCACAACCCAGGAGGGTCCTGATGATGTGTCGGTAGAGAGGTTCGCCGGCGAAGTCGCGATAGTTCTTACCCGGCACCCGCTCGCTCACGTGGCGCATCGGGACGAGACCGACAATCCGGGGGATCGAGTTTTTTCCCGTCATTCTTCTTCCGGGAGTGTACGGAGAACCGCCCTGGCCGGAGCTCCTTCGGCGCCGATGATGTTGAGCGGCAGGCACAGCAGCTCGTAGGAGCCGGGTGATACTCCGGACAGGTTGAGACTCTCCACGATCACCACCCCTGCTTCAAGCAGCAGTTTATGCACATCGGGACCGTTCTGGTACCTCTGAATGGAGAGGTAGTCGATTCCGATAAGCCCGATTCCGCGCTCCACCACCCATTGTGCGCCATCGAGGGTCAATGCGACGAAATCCTCTGTGAACTCAGGCACGGACTCACGATCCGCTCTCCGCCAGAGCTCCGAGTTGCTGGTCAGAAGGAGCAGCCGCTGGCAATCCGCCGGTATCGTCGAATCTTCCAGATCGTCAGCCGTTATCTTATCCACATCCCGCAGATCGGCCACCAGGGCCTGTCCGATCAGGGTGGTAAGCGGGAGTTCGTCCACCCGTAGACCGCTGTTCGTGAAATGATACGGCGCATCGATATGCGTGCCGGCATGACTGTCGCACTCGAACCGGGAGACATTGGCCTGGTCCCCCCTGTCCAGGGACATATACGATTCGAGCCTGAACTCAGAACTGTCCGGCCAGTGTATCATGCCGGGCCTCAAAGGGACGGTGATGTCGATTATCCGGCTCAATCAATTACCCCTCATCCAGTTCTGAATAGTCGATCCTGCCCCTTGAGTCGGTTGGATCCTGGCCTGTCTGTGGTCGTGTCCATCCGTCGGCATAGTAGAAGGTCTCTTTGAGCCGCTTTGTCACCGGTCCGTGTTGCGTATAGCCGCGGTACGTTCCCCAGAACTGCATCATCCTGAACAGGAAGATACTGCGGAGGTTCTTCCACAGCATACGGTCATGCAGTGCGTGATAGGAATCAGAGACGGCGTTGCTTGTGAAGAATCTTCCGAAATCGAAAAGCGTGAACCTCTGTTCCGGATAGATGGTCTTCATGGCGATGGCTTCCCGCCGGTAACGATTATAGATCATCCGGGGCGTCTCGTTGTGGACATGGATCACCTCGGCATCTGCTACATATGCAAGATCATATCCCGCCTGCTTCGCCCGCTTGGCCCATTCGATGTCTTCCAGTCCTGTAAGGGATTCATCATAGGGGAGCGCTTCCCAGACAGATCTCCGGATGGCCGCATTTGCGTTGTTGCAGAATGTATGCTGCTGGTTCGGATCGGCCTGTTCGGGGAACCAGCGGGCGAAAACCTTGTGTTCGGAGTATCGGGTGTTCCTATCGCCTCGCTGTTTCCCGTATACGAGAGCGATCTTCTCGTTCTCGAAAGGGGAGGTGAGCTTCGCGAGCCAGTCCCTGTAGACCGGGTATACATGTGCGCTGGCCAGGACCAGGCAGCCTCCACCGGCGGCCGCACAGCCGAGATTCAGGGAACGACCGAAAGAGAACTCATCGGGAGCGATGTGCAGGATACGGATCGGAAACCTCGAGGCTATCGAGAGGGTCGCGTCGGTCGAGCCGGAGTCGACCAGGATGATCTCTGACGCTTCCGGGGTCTGCTGCATGATGCCGCTCAGCAGGCGGCCGATGTGTTCCTCTTCGTTGTGGCAGCGGATGATGAAAGAGATCTTCAACCAAAGGCTCTCTTGCCCGGATAGGTGGAATATTGCACAATACAATTCCTTTGAAATAGACAGTGGGAGAAGGCCTTGTTCTTTCGCATCGTTTTCATGCTAGGTAATTCGAACATGTGGTACAACACTGATTTGAATGCAGAGAAAAGCTCATCTGGCGTGTCATCGGTATCACCGATGGAGCAGTCATGAGAACGGAGTCGGAGAGCGAAGCTGGTGTACAGATGAAGCAGACAGCCTGCAGTGAGGATCGGATCGAGATCCTGTCGGTCTCCCTGCTAGATGAAACTCGTCAGCTGGTGGAGCAATTCCGTACCATTTCCCGCCGTCTGGAGATCCAGATAGGCTGGCACTATCTGCTCGATTTCTCCTGGATCGCCCGACAACTGCAACCCGGTCCGGAAATGCAGGTGATGGACGCCGGGGCCGGCTGGGGAATCATGCAGTGGTGGCTGGCTGAACAGGGAGTGGATGTGATCAGTGTCGACCGTTCGAGCCGCAGTGAATTGCCATATCTCTTCCGGCGGTACTACCGGATAAGCGGCCTGCGGGAAGAGGACCTGGAGCCGCTTTCAAAGCCCGGCCTGAGGGATTTTCTGCCTCCCCTCTCACCGAAGAGGTGGCGCCTCTATCCGGCAAAACTGGCGGTCTCATTCGGCCGGCTGCGATCGAGCGAACCTGAGCCCGTTTCTGATGGTGGGACGATCGTTGTCTACAATCAGGATCTGACATCCATGCCCGATATTCCTGATGCGTCGCTCGATGCCATCGTCTCCGTCTCTGCTCTGGAACATAATTCACCTGACGGGCTGCGAGTCGTTGTGGAGGAACTAATGCGCGTACTCAAGCCGGGCGGCAGGCTCATCGCGACACTGAGCGCAGCCAGAGATGAAGACTGGTTCCACCAACCTGCTAAGGGCTGGTGCTATACGGAAACGACTCTGCGGGACATCTTCG
>JAUVWC010000316.1 GCA_030604325.1 Candidatus Zixiibacteriota bacterium
ACATGATCGCCGACATCATCGAGGACCCGGAGGGGGAGAAAACCCGCAAGCAGGTCCGCGAGAAGACGAGGGAGGTGTGCGGGAGGTTCCCTCTCTTCGCCTGGACTGATGGCATTCCGGAATAAGGGATAAGGAGCCGGTGATGGGTCGTCCCGACTGGCCGTACTACTTCATGGATATTGCCGGCCGTGTGGCCCTGCGGTCAACGTGTCCCCGGCGTTCGGTGGGGGCGGTGATAGTCATGCAAAAGCGAATCCTGGCCACCGGCTACAACGGCGCACCTGCCGGAATGGATCACTGTATCGACGTGGGATGCCTCATGGTGGACGGGCACTGCGTACGCACGCTCCATGCCGAACAGAACGCCATCATCCAGGCGGCCCAATTCGGGGTGAGTACCCAGGGGGGGGAGATCTACATCACGAGCAATCCCTGCCTGAATTGTGCCAAGGCGATCATCAATGCCGGTATCACCAAGGTATGGTACTGGGAGGGCTACCCGGACGAGCTTGCTACCCAGTTCCTGGCCGATGCCGGGGTAGAGCTGGAGAAACTGGATATGGGAGCATCTCTGGCCTCATATTTGGTCTCAGTGCCGGACAGGGAGCTGTAAGGTGCGCTGTCCTCACTGCGGCGCCTCTAATGACAAGGTAGTGGACTCCCGGGCGAGCCAGGCAGGGGCGGCCATCCGTCGCCGCCGACAGTGCCTCGATTGCGGTGAGCGCTTTACGACCTACGAATACGTGGAAGCCTTCAGCCTGGTGATCATCAAACGGGATGGACGGCGTGAGCCGTACGACCGTCAAAAGCTACAGACCGGCCTGGTGACCGCCTGTAAGAAGCGGCCGGTCTCCACGGTCCAGCTGGAAGATCTCGTACACACGGTGGAGAGCCGGTTGCAGAATCTGGGACAGCGGGAGCTTCCCTCACGCGAAATCGGTGAGTTAGTTATGGAGGAGCTGCGCAAGCTGGACCAGGTCGCCTATGTCCGTTTTGCCAGCGTCTACCGCGACTTCAAGACGGCGGACCAGTTCCGGGATGAGCTGGACCGGCTGTCCGACGACTCGTGAACAAGATGAGCGTTAGTTAATTGCACCGCTCCGTAATTACGGTTACGTATCGAGAGTGCCGAGGCGTCCGGCCGGCAAGGCACGAGGAGGAGGAATAGCGGTGTCTATTGCAACGACGAGCAACGCGGCTGGCCGGAATGCATCGGCGCTCGAATGCAGGCGTAATTGCGGAGCGGTGTACTGATCATGCCAGAGGAAACGACAAGCGGTTCCATCCTCGTCGTCGACGACGAAAAGGGGGTCAGGGATTCGCTTCAGCTGGTCCTGGAGTATGAAGGATATCGGATCTTGAAGGCTTCCACCGGCCAGGAGGGACTGGACAAGGTCGAGGCCGGGGAGCCGGAGGTTATCCTGCTCGACGTGAAGATGCCGGGCCTCGACGGTCTGGAGGTCCTGGAGCGCCTGAAGCCCGCCGAAACGGGGCGTGTTGTGGTGATGATCAGCGGACATGCGGATATCTCCACCGCCGTAGAGGCTACCCGCAAGGGGGCGTTCGACTTCCTGGAGAAGCCTCTCGATCAGGAGAATGTCCTGCTGACCGTCCGCAACGCCATGACCCGGGCGCGGCTGGAACGCCAGAACCGGTTGCTGCGCACCGAGGTGGAAGAGAAGTTCACCCTGATAGCCCAGAGCGCGGCGATGCGCGAGGTTCTGAACCTGGTGGAACGGGTGGCGACCACCGATGCGCGGGTGCTGATCACCGGAGAGAACGGCACCGGAAAAGAATTGATAGCCCGTAGGATTCACAGCATGTCCGGCCGGGTCACGGAGCCATTCGTGCCCGTCAACTGTGCGGCGATTCCACGCGACCTGATCGAATCGGAACTCTTCGGTCACGTGAAGGGGGCCTTTACGGGTGCCCATTCGAACAAGGTCGGCAAGTTCGAGCTGGCCTCGGGGGGAACCCTCTTTCTCGACGAGGTGGGGGACATGAGCCTGTCCGCCCAGTCGAAAGTGCTGCGGGCGCTGGAAGAGGGTGTGGTGGAACGGGTTGGGGGAAGCACTCCCATACGGATAGATGTGCGTGTAATAGCTGCCACCAACAAAGATCTCGAGGCCCAGATCGGGGCGGGGGAATTCCGG
>JAUVWC010000065.1 GCA_030604325.1 Candidatus Zixiibacteriota bacterium
CCGTTCCGGGGGCGATCCTGCTGATTAACACAACCAAACCAGCAGACGAGGTGTGGGACTCACTGCCGCGCTCCACGCAGGAGCAGACCTTGGAGAAGGATATTAAGGTCTGGGCGATCGACGCATACAAGGTGGCCCTCGAGGCGAACCTTGGCGCTCGAATCAATACGATCATGCAGACATGCTTCTTCGCCATCTCAGGTATCCTTCCACGCGACGAGGCCATAGCGAAGATCAAGGAAGCGATCAAAAAGACGTACGGCCTCAAAGGCAAGGCTGTTGTCGAGCAGAACTACGCAGCTGTCGACCACACTCTGGAGAATCTTCACCAGATCGATGTGGGCGACAAGGTCACCTCCACGCTGGAAAGGAGCCCGACGGTACCCGACGAGGCGCCCGAGTTCGTCAAGAACGTAACGGCGAAGATCATCCGTGGTGAGGGAGACCTGCTGCCGGTCAGCGCCATGCCCGCCGACGGGACCTACCCACTCTCAACCACGATGTGGGAGAAACGCAACATCGCGCTGGAGGTACCCGTCTGGGATGTCGACGTCTGCATCCAGTGCAACAAATGCGTAATGGTCTGTCCCCATGCGACCATTCGCGCCAAGGTGTTCGATCCGGATCTGCTGAAAGGCGCACCCGCGACCTTCAAATCAACTCCCGTCAGTGGACGCGGGTTCCCGGAGGGTTGGATGTATTCGCTACAGGTGGCCGTCGAAGATTGTACGGGTTGTGGGGTATGCGTCGATATCTGTCCGGCCAAGAACAAATCGGATACAAGCCTCAAGGCAATCAACATGGCCGTGCAGGCACCACTACGTAAAGATGAGAGAGAGAACTGGGACTTCTTCCTCAACCTTCCTGCATACGACAGAACAGCGCTGAAGATCAACGTGGTTAAGGAGAGCCAGCTGCTGGAGCCCCTCTTCGAGTTTTCAGGTGCGTGCGCCGGATGCGGCGAGACTCCATACGTGAAGCTGCTCAGCCAGCTTTTCGGTGACAGGGCCATGATCGGCAACGCCACGGGGTGCTCGAGCATCTACTGCGGCAACCTGCCCACCACCCCCTGGAGGACCAACGCCGAAGGACGCGGGCCGACCTGGTCGAACAGCCTGTTCGAGGACAACGCCGAATTCGGATTCGGAATGAGGCTGGCCGCCGACCACCAGTCGGAGTACGCGCGCGGACTGATCGAGGAACTTTCAGGGGAGCTGGACGGTGAACTCCTCAGCGAGCTCCTGGAAGCCGACCAGACCAGTGAACAGGGAATCCAGGAGCAGCGCAAACGCGTGGAAGTGCTGAAGGAGAAGCTGGAAACACTCAATAATCCCAAAGCCGGGGAACTGATAACTGTAGCCGACTTCTTGATCAAGAGGAGCATCTGGGCCATGGGAGGCGACGGCTGGGCCTACGACATCGGCTTCGGCGGACTCGACCACGTGCTGGCCTCGGGCAGGGACATCAACGTGTTGGTACTCGACACCGAGGTATATTCGAACACCGGTGGGCAGATGTCTAAGGCGACCCCCCGCGGTGCAGTCGCCAAATTCGCGGCTGCAGGTAAAGGGCAGCCGAAGAAGGACCTGGGCCTGATCGCCATGACATACGCCAACATCTACGTCGCCCAGGTTGCCATGGGCACCAACGACGCCCAGACCCTCAAGGCCTTCCTGGAAGCCGACTCATATCCAGGGCCGTCGCTGATAATCACCTACTGCCACTGTATAGCCCACGGCATCGATATGACGACCGGAATGACGCACCAGAAGGACGCCGTTAATTCTGGTTACTGGCCGCTCTACCGTTACGACCCGAGGTTGGCCGACCAGGGTAAGAACCCGCTCACACTCGATTCGAAGCCGCCCTCGATCCCGATCGAGGAATACGCTTACAAAGAGACCCGCTACAAGATGCTGACCCAGAGCAAACCGGAGCGGGCCAAAATGCTGCTCGATGCCGCACAGGCCGATATCGAGCGTCGCTGGAAGGTCTACCAGCAGCTGGCGGCATCCCCGAATGAAGAAACGGTAGAGGGCGGAGATACCGACTGACAGAAGTACTACTTAAAGAGGTCCTGAATGAATCTGCAGACCACCTACATGGGGCTCGAACTCAAAAGCCCTCTGGTTCCCGCAGCTTCCCCTCTGACGGGTAAGGTCGACAAGTGCAGGGAGCTGGAGGACGCCGGCGCCTCAGCTCTCGTACTGCCCTCTCTGTTCGAGGAGCGTGTCATCAGGGACAGCCAGGAGCTTTCCCATCACATGGTCTACGGAACCGAGTCTTTCGCCGAAGCTATGACCTACCTGCCGGAGATGGAGACCGATTACCTCGGCCCCGAGTCCTCCCTGGAACTCATCAGGATACTCAAAGAATCACTCGAGATCCCGATTATCGCCAGCCTCAACGGAGTAACCACCGGCGGGTGGATCGACTATGCGAAGCTGATGGAGGAAGCCGGAGCCGATGGTATCGAGCTGAACGTTTATTTCGTCGCGACCGATCTGGACATCTCCTCTGCGGCGGTTGAGGAGATGTATCTCAGCATTCTCTCCGAGACAAAAATGACGGTGAAAATCCCCGTCGCGATGAAGTTGAGCCCCTACTTCACAAGTGTGGCAAACATGGCACACAGGCTGGATGAAGCTGGAGCCGATGCGCTCGTGCTCTTCAACCGCTTCTACCAGCCGACGATCGACCTGGACGAGCTGGAGGTCCGACCCGACCTGGAACTGAGCACTCCCTTTGAATCGCGGCTACCACTCAGATGGATCGGTATACTCAACGGGAGGATCAACGCAAGCCTGGGCGCCACAAAAGGCATCCATTCGCACCTGGAGGTCCTGATGATGTTGATGGCGGGAGCGGATGTCACCATGCCCGCCTCTGCGCTTCTCGAAAAAGGTACATCACACCTGGGCGTGATGCTCAAGGGCATGCAGGAGTGGATGGAAGAGAAAGAGTACGAATCGGTTGCCCAGATGAAAGGGAGCATGAGCCAGCGATCTGTGGCGGACCCGGCGGCCTTCGAACGAGCCAATTACCTGAAGACTCTCCATTCGTGGAAGGGATAACTGCATAAGTTCCAACAAGAAACTCACGTCGTTGAAAACCGGATCCAAATGCAGAGGCCCCGTTACCTGTCGCAGGTGACGGGGCCTTACCATATGTTCCCCATGGCCGTGTAGATAATCCCATAAGAAGGAGTGACAAGCGTGCGCGCCATGGTGCTACACGAGCAGATGGAGATCGAGGCTGCGCCCCTCCGCCTGGAGGAGGTGGAAATACCGGAGCCGGCGGCGGATCGAATGCGGGTAAAGGTGAACGCCTGCGGCCTCTGCCGCACCGACCTGCACACCGCGGAAGGGGATCTGGCTCTCCACAAGCGTCCGATCATCCCCGGCCATCAGATCGCCGGCACCGTTGACAGGCTGGGTGAAGGAGTCGAGCGCTTCGCTGTAGGAGACCGTGTCGGCATAGCGTGGTTGCACGAAGCCTGCGGCCGGTGCCGCTTCTGCGGAAGGGACGCGGAGAACCTCTGTACCGACGGCCGTTTCACAGGATGGGACGTAGACGGCGGCTACGCCGAATTCGCCACCATCGGCCAGGACTGGGCTTACCCGATCCCGGAGGGCGTGGGCGATGTGGAAGTCACCCCCTTGCTTTGTGGCGGCATCGTGGGCTACCGCGGCCTCAAGATGGCCCGGCCGCAGCCCGGCCTGCGTCTGGGGATGTACGGCTTCGGGAATTCTGCACATGTGAACATCCAGGTCGCCCGGCACCTGGGGTGCGAGGTCTACGTATTCACCCGCACCGAACATCACAAGCGCCATGCCGAAGAACTGGGCGCGGTCTGGGTCGGCGAGGTTCCCCAGACACCCCCCCACCCCCTCGATGCCTCGATCATGTTCGCCCCGGCCGGCACGCTCGTCCCGGAAGCGCTGAAGATCCTCGACCGGGGCGGCACGCTCGTTCTTGGTGGGATCTATATGACCCCTATTCCCGAGATGGATTACCCGACCTATCTGTGGGATGAAAAAACCATCTGCAGCGTAGCCAACGCCACCCGGGAGGACGGCGAAGAGCTGCTCCGGTACGCCGCCCAGATCCCTATTACGACCAATACCGTGACCTTCCCTCTGGAGCAGGTCAACGAGGCACTTCTGAAAATGAAGAGGAGCGAACTGACCGGAGACGCAGTTCTTGTACCCTAGTGTCCCGAGTCAGAAGTCCGTTGAAGAACTAAGTGCACCGCTCCGTAATTACGCTGGCATCCGGCTGGCGGCGTTGGTTATCGCGGAATGTCCTCGACGTAGCGCAGTGGTTACGCCTCCGGGCATCCCGTTCAACCGCCTGGCCATGCTGTGGCATCGAAGCTAACATTGTACAACTATCACAAGAGAGAACTATTTGTGGAAGGACCCACCGTGAGAACGAAACGCGTTCTCAGCATTACGGCGGTTGTCACGGCCATCACCTCTATCGCCGCCCTTGCCCTGAGCACCGCCCCCTTCGCCCAGAGCCCCCGGATGCCGTGGCGCTCCCCCGCCATGGGAAACCACGGCGCGGTAACCGCCGGGCACCCGCTGGCGGCCCAGGCCGGCCTCGATGTGCTCCGCACGGCGGGAAACGCGGTCGATGCCGCGGTGGCCATGGCCGGTGTACTCTCCGTAGTGCGCCCTCACATGAACGGTATCGGTGGTGACACCTTCATGCTGATATATCGGGCCCGTGACCGGCGGGTCTATGGATTGAACGGTTCCGGCCGTGCAGGCAGCCGTACCAGTGCCGACGCACTGCGCCGCCGTGGGCTCCAGCAGGTACCATCGAGCGGGCTGGAGGCGGCCACCGTTCCCGGAACGGTTAGTGCCTGGGCGGCCGCCACGTCCCGGTTCGGAACCCGCCCGCTCTCGTCTCTTCTGGAACCCGCCATACAGCTGGCTTTCGGCGGGTTTCCCGTCTCTTTGAGACTGCACCGCGATCTGCAGGATGCCCGCACATTGATCGGCCGTTCCCCCGCCCTGAGCCAGGTCTTCATGCCGGAAGACCGGGTGGTGGAGATCGGAGACCTGCTCGTACAGACCCGGCTCGGTGAGAGCCTTCGCCAGGTAGCCTCATCCGAGGGCGAAGCGCTGTACCGGGGTGAGCTGGCCGGCCGCCTTGCCCGCTTCTTCAGCTCGCAGGGCGGGGCGATAACGGCCGATGACCTGGCCGCGCACACGAGTGAGTGGGTGGAGCCGATCTCCACCAGCTACCGCGGCCTGGAGGTGCTCACGCTGCCACCGAACACCCAGGGAATCGCCCTGTTGATCATGCTGAACATCTTCGAGCAGTTCGATGTGGACCGGATGACGCCGTTCAACGCTGACTACCTCCACCTGCTCATCGAGGCGAAGAAGTTAGCTTTCGCCGACAGGGACGAGCACGTGGCCGATCCGATCGGCTACAACGCCCCGGTCGATTCACTTCTGAGCAAGGTCTACGCCGCGGCCCGCGCTCGGTTGATCGACCCGGCGACGGCTGCTCGGGGATTCGCTCCGGGCCAGCCCCGCCGGCCGAATGACGACACTGTGGTCTGCGCGGCGGCAGACATCCATGGAAATGTGGTCGTGGTGATGCAGAGCCTCCACAGCTTGTTCGGATCCGGCGTGGTGGCAGGTGAGACCGGCATCATCCTGCAGAACCGGGGTTCCCTATTCACGCTCGAGCGGGAGCACCCCAACGAGCTTGCTCCTGGCCGCCGGCCCTATCACGCCCTGTGTCCGAGCCTGGTCTTGAAGGATGGCGTTCCCGTGCTGGCCTTAGCCACGCCTGGCGGAGATGGCCAGGTGCAGACGCTGGTTCAGGTGATCAACAACTGGCACCTGTTTGGCATGGACATCCAGTCCGCCGTCGAGGCACCGCGGTTTCGCTCCTACGACGGACTGGACGTGAGCCTGGAGGAACCGGTGGGGCCGGAGCTGATAGACACGCTCGAGAACCGCGGTCATCGCCTGCGCCTCTACCGTACCGGCCAGCGCCCTGAATTCGGGGGAGTCCAGGCCATCCTGATCCTGCGCTCAGAGCCCGCCAGCCCGATATTCATGGCTGGGGCCGATCCCCGCAGGGAAGCCGTGGCCTTGGCCTGGTAGCTGCAACTCTGGATTGATAGCTGAAATCCCGGCCAGTTAGCTGCAACCTCTTCAGATTGACCTCGGTGTCGAGTTTCGTAAGAATAAACAGAGTTAAGCCAGCGGATGCTCATCTGCTTATTCTCGAAGCACACTAGCGAGTTTGAAACAAAGGATGATATCTCATGCGCTTCACCAGAATTGCAGGGACCGGTCACTACCTTCCCGAGAGGGTTGTCACGAACCACGACCTGGAAAAATTGATGGATACCTCCGATGAGTGGATCCAGGAGAGGTCGGGAATCAAGGAACGTCACTTTGTAGAACCTGGTACCGGCTCAACCGATCTGGGCGTACTGGCAGCCCGTGCCGCGCTAGAGGAAGCGGGCTGGAATCCTGAGGATATCCAGTTCATTATCTTTGCCACCCTCTCGCCCGACATGTATTTCCCCGGCAACGGGGTCCTGCTGCAGAATGAGCTGGAACTGGGAGAGATCGGGGCGCTCGACGTGCGCAACCAGTGCACCGGTTTCATCTACGGTCTCTCGGCGGCTGACGCCTATATCCGCATGGGGATGTACGACCGCATCCTGCTCGTCGGCGCAGAGGTCCACTCCGCGGGCATGGAAATGAGTACAGAAAGACGCGATACCGCCGTCCTATTCGGTGACGGGGCGGGGGCGGTCTGTCTGGAGATGACCGACGGTTCCGACGGCAGCCACATCATATGGCACCACCTTCACTCCAATGGCAAATACGCTGAAGAACTGTGCCTGCATGTACCGTCGGCCCGGTGCCGACCGTGGCTCACCAAGGAGATGATCGATGAGGGGCTGATCTACCCTTATATGAACGGAAGGGAAGTATTCAGGCATGCCGTAACCAAGTTCCCGGAGGTCATCATGGAGGCCCTCGAGGCACAGGGGCTGTCTGCTGAGCAGATGAAGCTCGTAATTCCCCACCAAGCGAACGAACGGATCACCGAGGGGGTACGCA
>JAUVWC010000207.1 GCA_030604325.1 Candidatus Zixiibacteriota bacterium
GCAGCAACACCTACATGGGGCTTGAGAACGCTTTACGGAGAAGGCTCTGGTTGGCCCTGCTTACCAGCGACGTATTGTACAAGGCAGGATGCCGTATAAGGCCGTATGAACTCCGCAAGGGCGATACAGACCGAGTATTGCAGGAAGCGCTGACTGCACTCAGGATTGCTTTTGCAGACCGGGGGGGAGATATCAAAGGCGCGGTAAAGGAGGGCATCGAGTTGCTTCGGTGTGTTCCCAATAACGGAGCCCAGAAGCCACTGGTTGGTATTGTCGGCGAGATATACATCCGCTGCAACGCTTTCTGCAACGAGGATGTTGTGAGAACCATAGAATCGTTCGGTGGTGAAGCCTGGCTTGCGCCGACAAGCGAATGGATACTCTACACCTCCTACATCCAGCAATGTGATGTTAGAGAAAAGTCCCTCGGATTGCGCGCCTCAATCGAGGCGAACCTGAAGAACCGCTTCCTGCACCGCGATGAGCGCAGCATCTATGGAATAGCGGGGGACCTGCTGACCGACCGTCACGAGCCATCTATCGAGCAGATTATCGGTGAAGGTGAACGGTACGTTCCCCTTGAATTCACGGGGGAAAGCATCTTGACCATCGGTCGAGCAGTCATGTTTGCCAAGCAGGGTGCGGCTCTGGTGGTCAATTGTGAACCCTTCACCTGCATGCACGGTACTATCACCGACGCCATCTTTCAGGAGGTAAGCCAAACGGTAGGCATACCCATTGTCAACATGGCCTACGATGGTGAGGGTGGCCAGAATTCACGGCTCGAGGTGTTCTTCGCCAACCGGGTGGCAGCAGATGTCTCCGTGTGAGGCACTTATTCTCCGCTCATGAAGGGCGGTGCCGTTTTCTTCACTGTTCGAAATTCAGTGTCCTGACCGGATCGATACGCATCGCCCGGCGCGCCGGCGTTCGGGTAGCTGTTGAAGACGGTAACCAGCAGGTCGGAGTCCTCGAAGGACAGGGGGCGGAGCAGCACTGTATTTAAGATCCTTGTGTCACCTGCATGTATAGGATGCAGGATCTATCATTGATACGGAAAGCCGCTGTAAAGTGTTTCCCGAGCGTAAAGAAACGACTGTGGACCCCCGGCATTGATACCTTTATAAGCGGATTTGGCAGTCAGACGGCGGGCTGCCATAATAGGGACCTAAAAGGAAGGGAGAACCGAATGGCAATCCTGAAGGGCGAATTGCATCGACTGAGAATCTTTTCCAGGCCTTTTGTTGTTCGGAGGTACTTCAAAGAGAATGCTGAGCCAAAGCTGAACTTGGGATGCGGAAGTAAGGTAGTTCCCGGGTGGTTGAATGTCGACAAATTCGCTCCAACCGCAGATGCCTACATGAACGCCTGCGCGAGATTCTCCTTTCCCGCCGATGTCTTCAAAGCCGTGTACGTAGAGCATCTACTGGAACACATCAAAGTCGACAAGGTCCCTTTCCTTCTGTCTGAGCTGTATCGAGTGATACAGCCCGATGGAATCCTCAGAATCATCTGTCCGGATCTGGAGCTGCACGCGGCGATGTATCACGAGAACAGGTCGGAGTTCTTCAAACCCTTCCTGAAGCGTTTCGAGGAGTACAGGAAGACCGAGCCGAGGAAGTACTGGCTGGTGCGCACAAAAGGGGGTGTGTTCAACACCCGTTTCGTGGAGCGGTTCTACCATCATCGGTGGATGTACGACTTCGAAACGTTGGATATATGCCTGAGAGAGATCGGTTTCCAGGAAGTGGTCAGGCAGGCACACCGGAAAAGCCTATTGGATGACATGGGCATCCTTGATTCGGAGGAGGGGAAAGAGGAAAGCCTCTACGTAGATGCTGTGAAATAGCTGCTGGGAGAGATTGTTGGCTTTGTTGAGCGCAGGCAGCGCGTGCGGCGGCTTGTCCGTATTTGCCGGAGAGATAGTTGGCTGATACACTCGTAGGAGGAGTTCGATTCTCCATCCCCAAGGGTGCGGATACATCAGATACCAGAAGGAGCCTTAGAATGCTGCGGAGAACCAGAACCTGGATGGGTGTCATTGCTGTTGCCACTGTGCTCACATCGGTTTCCGATGTATTCGCGCAGGAGAAATTCACCATCGAACAGGTACTGAGTCCGGCCTATCCATTCGAACTGGTCTCAGCCAGGAACGCCGACCGTATCGCATGGATCGCCTACGAACGGGGCATGCGCAATGTCTATACCGCGGCTGCGCCCGATTTCGAGCTGGTCCGGCTCACCAACAATCTGGAAGACGACGGCAACGATCTGTCCGGACTGCGTATCTCGGATGACGGTACGATCATCGTGTTTGTGCGGGGCCATACGCCTAACCGAGAGGGCTGGATAGCCAATCCCACCAGCGATCCCAGCGGGAGTGAACGAGCTATTTGGGCGGTCAGGACCACAGGGGGCGAGCCATGGAAGCTGGTGGTGGCCAGCAATCCGCTGCTCTCGCCCGATGGGAGATGGGTTCTCTACACCAGAGAAGGTCAGATCTACCGCGTACCGGTCGACCTGCACGAGCTGCGCGCCAGAGCCGGCAGTCCGGAGGGACCGCTCTTCCTGGCTTTCGGCAGCAACAGCAGCCCGCGCTGGGCACCCGACAGTAAGAGCATCGCGTTCGTCAGCTCCCGCGGCGATCACTCGTACATCGGCGTATACGATGTCGAAAACAGAGAAAGTTCTTATATGGCGCCGGGTGTGGACCGGGACAGCAGCCCCACCTGGTCGCCCGATGGTAAGAGTATAGCGTTTATCCGCCGGCCGGGAGCGTCGTTCGGCGAGCAGGTTGCCGGTGCAAGAACTGGCCTGCCGGCAGTGCGCATGCCACGACGGCAACCCACGGAGGCCACCGAGCGAGAAGGTCTGGACCGTTCGACGTTCAAAGGGGGGTATACACTCTCATTCTGGGTGGGGGACGCGGAAACGGGCCAGGCACAGGAATTCTGGCACAACGCTCCCGATGACACCGTGTTCGTGGGAATCCGCAGCATCCAGTGGACCGGCGAACATGTCATTTTCAGGGCCGAGCCCGAAAACTGGCGGCACTACTACTCGGTGCCCATCTCCGGCCGCCGCACTGAGCCGGAAGACCTGACCCCGGGGGAGGGAATTGCCGAATACATCGGACTGTCCAGTGACGGGGAGTATCTCTACTACGCTACCAATGTGGATGATATCGACCGCCGTCATCTCTGGAGGACGCGCAGCCGGGGCGGTAGAACCCGCCAGCTCACCGAAGGAGATATGATCGAGACCAATCCGGCCGTGCTGGCTTCCGGCGACCGGGTGGCCCTGCTGCAGGCCGGACCGAAACAGCCGCTATCCGTCGCTGTGGTCTCCTCGCGGGGAGGTAGGCCGGATGTCATCTTCCCGGCCCTCGCCGGCGCCGACTTCCCGCTCGAGGAACAGGTCGTACCGGAAAACGTCACTCTTACCGCTGAAGACGGCCTGGAATTCAACAACCAGCTCTTCCTGCCGAAGGACCTGAGGCCGGGAGAGCGCAGACCGGCC
>JAUVWC010000174.1 GCA_030604325.1 Candidatus Zixiibacteriota bacterium
CCGACGATAAACGCGTGGGGATATAGCTCAACTGGGAGAGCGCCGGCTTCGCATGCCGGAGGTTACGGGTTCGAGTCCCGTTATCTCCACCAGATCCCAGCCCCTCACTACTGATCCTGGTGCGGGGCTTGTTTTAGGGCGAGCGGGAGCTAGCGAGGTTCCAGGGTGACCGAGCGGTAGCGTGTGGTGGAAAACGGCTTGAGGATCAATCCCCTGCCGTCGACTATTCCAATACCGGTTCCTTCAAGCTTTGTCCGGGCAGCTTTCAATACGGTCGTCTTGGGTGGAATGGCCACCATCAAGCGCAGTCCCTTCTGCCCCTGCACAGACTGCAGCCTCCGGATCATTTCGTCGGTGACATCCTCCGGTTCCATGGCGACCGTCAGCGCATACTTATTTCCAATCAGGTCTACTTCGGAGCCGCTTCTATCGTCCACTTGCAGCTTCTGCTTGAGATTGGATATGAGTTCCTCACGAGTCATGTCGGTCATGGTGCTCCCTGTCTGACGGATGCAATCCAGTCGCGAAGATTCGTATTAAGAGCAGCCTGGAGCGCAAAGGTCGCTGCGATTGAGTCGGCCTTAATCCATACGATCATGTTGCTGTCCCGGTAGAAGTAGCTCCTCTGTTCACGCCCGGCCACCTGGGTGATAGTTGTGCCCTCCCGGCTGAATTGAGACTGGCTGCGCCACCGGGGATTCGGATCATCGGGGTTGTTCAACTCCGGGTTGGTTTCATTGAGAAGCAGTATCTCTGCTTCTACTGCCGATGCCGGGAGAGGAGCGATGCCAACCCAGATCTCCACCGGATGCTCGAGAAAGAGATAGGTGGCGACGATCCCATCGTTAAAGGGGAGTATATCCCCATTACGCCCGAAACTCCGGCGGATAGTCCCCACGGCGGTCGAATCCTCCTCGGCGAAGAGGTATGTGGCCTCCTCGAGACTGGTGATCTCCCGGAGCCGTTGAGAGTCGGTCTGTTTCGACTGTCTTCCGCTTAATACTATGAGAACGATGACGACCGTGGTGACAGCCGCGATGGCGGCGATAAAACTCTGGTGGGCCTTCCTTTCCCTCGCCTTCTTTACCTCCGGGTCCTCGGCATCCGGTTGGCGGTATTTGCCGTATCCCAGTTCTACGACCTCAAGCTGTTCCCCTTCACTGTCCAGGTCGTACCCTCCACTCCGACGCCAGTTGTCTTTGTCCATATCGAGCTCCTTACTGTGGGGTGGCCTGATCCGGACTGAAGGGAACGAATCGCTCGCGAGGCCCGCCGCATGCAGGGCAGGAGAAATCGTCGGGAAGGTCCTCGAAAGGCGTGCCGGGACTGATTCCCCGGGCGGGAGCCCCCTCGGCGGGCATGTAGCAGTAGCTGCAGTCGAGACATTCGTACATAACCATAAAAAAGTAGACGCGGCATCTCTCCACAGGAAGCACTTTCTTTGCCTCGTCAGGAGAGTACTAAGAAACGCAAGACTTCCAATTTCAGGCTTGAGAGGAGAGGGGCCCTCCCCTAGTCTGCGATGTATGCCGGATTGGGTGGACTCCGTTCAGATTTACGTTGCCAAGAACGTGCTCGAGGCTTCGTTAATTCGTAAGACCCTGACCGAGCATGGGATACCTTGCCTGATCCCGGGGGAAGATCTGGAGGGTGGGGCTGCCTCGGCAGTGGAGGAAAATGCGATCTTCGTGCCGGTGGATCACCGCGACGAGGCCCTCCGTTTGCTCCAGAAGGCCTGGGATTTTTTCGAACCGGTTGGAGGCGACAGAAACGGCGTGGATCGGTAACAGCTGATGCCCGAGAAAACGAACAAGGACCTGAGGCAGCTCAACCTCATTGCCTATCTGCTGAATCACCGGTTCCCGGTGACTTGGGATGAAATCCGCCAGAAGGTGCCTGGATACCAGCCGGTGGGTGGGGTGGATGAGAAGTCGATTCTGCGCAAATTCGAGCGTGACAAGGAGGAACTTCGCGCCCACGGCATACCGATCGACACAGTCGCCATCGACAGTGAAGTACTCATGGGGTACAGGCTGGATCGATCCAGATTCTACCTTCCGAGATTCGCTTTCACCGAGGAGGAGATCAGGGCTCTGGTGATAGCGGTGCGGCGGCTGGCCGAGATGAAAGGATTTCGCATGGCCCGGGAGGCCCGGTCGGTGCTGCGCAAGCTCGTATTTGACAGTCCGCCCGGCTCCGATGCAGATGGCCGCGTCGCATTCTACTACTCAGGGCACTATATCTTCCCCACTCTGGAAACCATTCTGGAAGCGTTGCTGCACAGGAAGCGCATCCACATGACCTACTACAGCCTTCATCGTGACGAGGAAACTAAACGGGATGTCTATCCCTATGGACTGGTACAGCGCAAGGGGGGGTGGTATATGGTGGGGCACTGCTGCCTGCGAGAGGAGTTGCGCCAGTTCCGCCTGGAGCGGATCCGCACCCTTCAGATGAACCGCTCCGACTTCAACACACCCGACTACACGATCCCCAAGGATTTCTCGCTTAAGGCTCACATGGGACAGGAACCGTGGGACTACTCAACTTCCCGTCCCACGAATGTGGAAGTAAAGATGTCGCAGGCGAAATACCAGCAGGCGCGCGCCCGTTGGTCGGAGCGGACGGACGTGGAATTCCCTGCGGGACGCAAGGATGAGGTGGTGATCAAGGTGCGGGACGACGAAGCTTTTTGCCGTTGGGTCCTCGCCCAGCAGGGTGATGTAGAGATTCTTGCACCCAGGCGCCTTAGAAGAGAAATGCGCTCGCTGATCATGAAGATCGTGGCCGCCTGCGAACAGCCGGTGGAGGAATGCCTCTGATGGCCAGCGCCGATCGCCTGAACCGGATCCTGGGGATGATCCCTTACCTGCTACAGCACCAGGAGGTTCCCCTGAAGGAGCTCTCCGAGGAGTTCGAGGTCAGACCGGCCGAACTGCTGCGCGACCTGCAGGCCCTTTCCAACTGCAGCTACGGCCCGTTCGGCTCGGCCGAGGTGATGGACGCATATATCGAAGGCGACGGGGTGCGCATCTGGGCGGGTGAGCACTTCAAGCGTCCGCTCTCCTTTACCCCTGGCGAGCTGCTGGCGCTGCGCACCGCCATCTCGATGATGCTGGAGCACACAGATGCCAAGGAAGCCCGTGCTCTGGCACACGCTTACAAGATTGTTACAGAGGAAGCAGAAGGTTCCGCATCGCGGGCCAACGCCCTGAAGGGAAAGATCGGAGTGGAACCGCCCCCCGAACTCTCCGGAGATATCTTCAGCACTCTCGAGCGGGGTGTTCATGAGGACCGTAAGGCAAGGATCCGTTACTTCACCGAACACAGGGGGACTGTCTCCGAACGGGTGATCTGTCCCTATCGGATGATCTGCAGCGACGGCCAGTGGTATGTCGTCGCCTACTGCGAAAAGGCGAACGGTAACCGCACTTTCCGCGCCGATCATGTGCGCTCTGTCGAACTGCTGGGGGAGCACTTCGAGATTCCTGAAGACTTCAATCTGGAAGACCATTTCACCCACGGTGTCTATGTCGAAACGGAGGAGGATGAGCGGATCGTGGTGCGCTATCGTCCACCGGCCGCCCAACTCGTGATGGAAGAAGAGGGCCGCGGAAGGCCTGAAAAGAGCGGTGCCCTGGTCCTTTCGTACCGGACCTCTAGCCCGCGCTGGCTGCTGCAGCGTGTGCTCTCTTATGGTGAGGCGGCCGAGATCCTGGAACCGGAGCACCTGCGGGAATCTCTAGCCGCCAAGCTGAAGGAAATGGCCGACCGGTATCGGGAGTGAATACCGGATAACCGCCCAAGTGTGTAAACAGATAACGTTCAAGCTGCGTCGGATCGAGTGAAGGCTTACCCCGGTGAGCTGGCACAACTCTCACCGCTCGCGATCTCTCCTTCACTCCCGAAACGCGGGGATGGTCTTCGTAATATTCGACGCCGGTTTGCCCAGTGTGTGAGCCGGCGTCGAGGTATTTATCGGCCCGGCGTTATACTTGCTGGTTTCCGTCCAGAAACTGTTTTAGTACCCATCCGGAAATTGCTCGCCGGCTACAGCCGGACTTGCGGTCCAGAAA
>JAUVWC010000052.1 GCA_030604325.1 Candidatus Zixiibacteriota bacterium
CCTGCGGATTGGGTTCCGCCCGCCCCACCCCGACCCCTAGCCAATATCGAGGTTCCTCCACCGGGGGAGGGGGAGATCCCATGACTCGGTTGCTGCTATCTCTGCTGCTGTTCGTACTGACGGTAGGGACCGGCTGCGGCCGGGCACCTTACGTGGAGGACCTGGAAGCTGCCCCCCCTCCCCAGGGACCTCGTCCCGACTCGGAGCAATGGGATGCGGTCATACACCTTTTCGACCGGGGGCGAACCAAGGCTGTCATCGAGGCCGAATACCTGGCCGTGTTCGACCAGCCGAGGAACAGCTATACGCACATGGATACGATGCAGGTCGACTTCTTCGATGAGGGAGGAGAAGCAGGAAGTCATCTGGAAGCCGATGCGGGTGAGATTCACGATCAGGAGCGTGAGGGCCGGCGCCGGGTCAAGACTTGGGGTGGTGTGGTCCTTACGGGACAGGAGGGACAGACCGTCCGCGCAGATACACTCTGGTGGGATGAAGCAGGTGACCGTGTGTATACAGATGGACCTGTCGAGGTGACAACCATCGAGGGCGAGCTGCTCCGCGGGATCGGATTTGAGTCTGATACACGCCTGGAGAATATGAAGATCTTCGAGGGAAGCGGTGTTTCCCCGCGTTGGGGTGAGTGGCTGGATGAAGAGCGCCGGGCCGAGTCGGAAACACTGCCGGACAGCACGGCGGCCCCTGCCGACACGCTCCGTCCGCCGGCCCGCCCCGATACCACCCGGATACCGCCGTGACCCCTGCTTCTCGCTGGCCGACGGCCATTGTTGTGGCAGCCGCTCTGGCCATATTTCCGGCACTGCCCATACTCCTCACCGATCACGGCCCTAGATGTGCGGCCATACAGCAGGAGGTGGGCGAACGGCCCCCCCCTCCACTTGAGCTGCTCCATTTCGGGCAGCTGGATTACAGACTCATCCGCTCGGAACAGGGTGAGGAGCGGCGGATTTCTGTCCTCACCGATAGCGTGCTCTTCAGGCAGGGGGATCAGTATCTCCTCGCCGACCATGCCACCTTCATCGACCAGCAGGAGGAGGTAAGGCTGCGTGGAAGGGTGCGAGGGTGGGACCCTGCCTGGCGCTTGTGGGCCGACGAAGTGCTCTACCGGGGGAAGGATCGTGTCATTATCGCCACGGGCAACGTGCGGGCCGAGAGCCAGGAGAATGGCTCACAGGTCACGGCCCGGCAGGTCAGGTTCGATCGAAACACAGGCGAGGGGATAGCCACCGGAAGCCCCCATCTCTACCAGCCGCCTGATGATTCGACCAGGGCAGCCACAGAAATCACAGGCAGAACTGGTTCCAGTCTGAAATTCCGCCGGGATGCGGGGTGGGCCGAGATCAGCGGAGGGGCAGAAGTGGTCCGTGGTGAGGTGGTCGTTCGAGGAGAATGGTTGCGGTTGGAGGATCAGCAGCAGTTGTTACTCGTGCGTGATAATGTACAGTTCGAGAAGGGGGGAATCAGCGCTTCCGGCAGCGATCTGTCATGGAACGAGGATTCGGGTCTGGCCCGGCTGAAAGGTGATCCCCCGAGGCTGAACCGGCTGGCCGCCCGCGAGGAGAGCAGTCTTGATTCGGTCTGGATCACCATGACTTCAGACAGTCTCGATCTGAAGCTGAAAGATGATATACTCGAATCAATCCTGCTTTATGGCCCCGGAATAGTGACCACCGTTACCATGCCTGCCCCCGGGAGCAGAGCAATGAGGCCCGACTCCACTTGGGTACTCGCCCAGCCGGAGCGTATGGTTCTGAAGGGACGTGACATAACCATTATCCTGGAAGAGGAACGTCTCAAGCACCTGGCGGCAATAAGAGCGGCCATGTATTACTGGCGGGAGGATGTGCCCGATCGACAGAGTGCGATGGGAGGGAACGAACTGGACGTGACTTTCGAGGGGGGCGAACCGTCGGTTGTCGAGTCCCGCGGAAATGCGGTCACCAGGTATTTCGATAGCCTCGATGCAGAGGAATCGGGCCTCCAGCGGGCGATGGCGGCCCTCATTCGCTTGACGCTCGAAGACGGCGAGCTGAAGTGGGCGTACCTGGAAAATGGAAACGCCTGGTACTACGATGCAGTATCGGTCAGCCAGGGTCTTGTGCCCATGGCGGTGCATCCCGATTCCATACAGGTCATGGCCAAGCGGCGGCCACCGGAACGTAGGTCGAAGAGAGAGGATCCGTTTGAATCAGTCGCACGCCACACAATTCAGCGCAGAGGGTCTGGTAAAGATCTATAGCCGGAGGCGGGTGGTGGATGAAGTCTCCCTCGACGTCGCGAAGGAGGAGATAGTCGGGCTGCTGGGGCCGAACGGGGCGGGGAAGACTACCACATTCTACATGATGGTCGGCCTGATACGACCCAGAGCCGGGCACATCTATCTGGAGGGAGTGGACGTAACCTCACTGCCGATGTACAAGCGGGCCCGGCTGGGTGTGGGCTACCTGGCCCAGGAGGCCTCGGTTTTTCGCAAACTGACAGTGGAACAAAACCTGTTGGCCATCCTTGAAACTTTCATGAACAGCCGCAAAGAGCGGCAGGATCGATGCGATGAGCTGTTGGAGGATCTTAAGCTGTCACACCTGCGTAAACAGAAAGCCTATACGCTTTCCGGTGGAGAGCGGCGGCGCGTGGAGATCGCCAGGGCGCTGTCGACCGAACCTAACTTTATCCTGCTCGATGAGCCGTTCACCGGTGTGGATCCGATAGCGGTCGAGGAGATTCAGGAAATCCTGAAGGGCCTCAAGAAGCGGGGACTGGGTGTACTGATAACCGATCACAATGTTAGGGAGACCCTACACATTACAGACCGGGCCTACATAATGAGTGAGGGGAAGATCCTGGTTTCGGGGGACGCGGAAAGTCTGGTTGACGACCCGATCGCCAGAAAGGTGTATCTGGGCCAGCGTTTCACCCTCACCTGATAAACACTCGGCCAACATGGCCTCGAATAACTTGAATGGGGCGGTGGGTGGCGGTAGATTGATAATATGAAGCTTATCCAGGAAATGAGGCTGGAGCAGAGGCTGTCCCCCCAGCTCATCCAGTCGTTGAAGCTTCTCCAGCTGCCCACGCTGGAACTGGAGCTTGTTCTCAAGCAGGAGCTGGAGACCAACCCTCTCCTTGAAGAGATTCCCACCGCCGAAGTCTCTCCGGAACAGGCCATGCGTGAGGTGAGGAAGGACTCCGCTGACCAGTTCGACGAACAGCAGTGGCGGGAATTGCTCACCGACGCCAGCGACAGCGGATGGCGGGGTTTCCGGCCGGACTCGAGTCGGGAGTTTGACGAGCTTCCCCAACCGGCGGAGGTCGGCCTGCAAGAGCATCTTCTCGGCCAGCTTCACCTTACCGAATTAAAAGAAGAACAGCTCCCCATCGGGGAGGAAATCATTGGGAGTATCGATGAAGACGGCTATCTCACAGCAAGCCTGGAGGATATAGCGGCGGCTACTGGCTGTAGTGTAGAGGAAGCAGGGGAGGTCCTGGCCGTTATACAAACGTTTGATCCTACCGGAGTGGGAACGCGTGATTTGGGCGAGTGCCTCGCCGTCCAATTGAGGGAGATGGGCCTCGAAAACACGATCTTCATGGCTATTGTGGAGGAACATCTCGAGGATCTGCAGCACCACCGCTATCCGGCTATTGCCAAGGCACTGGATATCTACGAATCGGATGTTCAGGAGGCGGTGGAGGAGCTTGCCCGACTGAATCCGAAGCCTGCTGCCGGAGTGTTCGGCACGGCGGCTAGAACCATCATCCCCGATCTCATCGTAGAGAAAGTCGACGGGGAGTATATGGTACTCTTCAACGACAGCAGCCTGCCGCGACTTAGAATCAGCAATCTGTACAAGGAGATCCTGGCCAAGGATTCCGAAGCCAACAAGGAAACAAGGGACTACGTCCTCGATAAGCTGAACGGAGCCCGTTGGTTAATGCGCTCCATCCAGCAACGCCGTTCCACGATGCTGAAGGTGATGGAGTATATAGTGAAGGCACAGTACGAATTCCTGGAACACGGGCTTCTTCATCTCAGGCCGATGAAACTGCAGGAAGTTGCAGATGCAATCGATATGCACGTGAGCACGATCAGCAGGGTCACCAACGGGAAATATGTTCAGACTCCACAAGGAGTGTCTGAATTGAAGTATTTCTTCGGCGGCCGGATCGAGAACAGGGAGGGCAGGGATGTATCCACCAAGGCGATAAAGGAGCGCATCGAGCGTCTGGTGGCGGATGAAGACGGTCTCAAGCCGCTGAGCGATCAGAAGATCGCCGAGGCTCTGCAACAAGAGGGTTTTGAAATAGCCCGGAGAACGGTTGCCAAATACCGCGACAAGATAGGCATCCTACCCGCCCGCTATCGCAGGCAGTACTGAGTGTTCACCCGTACTCCCATCCAATTGGGAAAAGGAGTTTCGGGCTGATGAAGACGAGTCTTACTGCTCGGCACTTCAGTATTGACGATAAAGTACGAAACTACGCCATTGAGTCGATGGAGGGACTTAAAAAATATTTTGGACGTATCGTGGGAGTTCAGATGGTTCTTTTGAAGGAGAAGGAACGTTGGGGCGCCGAGCTTATCATAGGCGTGCCGGGGGAGACGCTTACGGCGGTGAGCCATGACGACAAACTATTTACGGCGATAGACGACGCGGTTTCGAAAGCTGAACGCCAACTCAAGAAGTACAAGTCGAAGGTGAAACACGAAAAGGACCGGCGCGAGGCGAAGCAGCATGGAGCTGTACCCGGCAGGCGCCGATATTGATTTCAGCATGAGCCAGAGAGAACTCACAGTACAGCAGCTCGTTGAGGATAATAAGGATATTCTCAAACTGGCATGGGCCGCAGGCCGTTCCGGGGCCAACAAACTCATAACTACCAATGATGTCTGCCGGCCGGGCCTGGCTCTGGCGGGCTTCTTCGATCCTTTCCCCTATCATCGGGTACAGATCCTCAGCAAAGTCGAGTTCAGTTACCTGGACAGCTTGAGTGAGGAAGAGCGTATGAACTCGATGTTTACGCTGTTCTCCTACGATATACCGATGGTCATCTGTGCTGCGGGTAACACAATGCCCGAGTGGGCCATCGAAAGGGCGGATGAAAAGCAGATTCCCGTTCTATTGAGCGAGCACTCCAGCCCGGTGGTGGCCCACCTGCTCAGCGAGTATCTGGATGATTGGTTTGCTCCGACCACGGTAGTGCACGGCACCCTGGTGGACGTCTACGGCGTCGGCCTGCTTTTTACCGGCAAGAGCGGCGTCGGCAAGAGTGAGATTGCCCTCGATCTGGTAGAGAGGGGACACAGACTGGTTGCCGACGATGTAGTCACCCTGACCCGGACCGCTCGGGGCATTCTTAACGGCACCGGCAACGAGCTTCTGACTCATCACATGGAGATCCGGGGCATCGGGATCATCGACGTTCAGGGCATCTTCGGCATCCAGTGCATACGTCTCAAGAAACGGGTGGAGGTAGAGGTCATACTGAAGGAGTGGGACGATGTAGAAGAGATGGACCGTCTTGGCATGGAAGAACGGACTACCGAATTCCTGGGAGTGCAGATCCCGCAGGTAATCCTTCCCATCGTTCCAGGCAAGAACATCACCGTGCTGGCCGAGACCATTGCTTTGAATCATCTCATGAAGATCAGTGGTATGAACGCCGCACAGACACTGAACGAGAAGCTGCTGGAGCGGATGGAGAGGAAGAGCCGCGCCCGCCTGGAGCTGGGCGAGGACTACGAATGATTCATGGGGTGGTATACACGCACGCGGATCTGGGGATGGCTTTCTGCGAAGCCATAGAATCCATGATGGGTCCCCAGCAGGGGCTGGTTGGTATGAGCAATCAGGGATTGAGCAGTGAAGGGATGCTCGCGGCCCTCGAGGAGGCCGTGGGAGCCGGTGCCGACGGTGCCATCGTCTTCACCGCGCTTCATGGAGGATCGTGCTGGCAAACAGCAGAACGGCTGAGCAGGCAGCGCCCGAACGTCCAGCACCTGACAGGAGTGAATCTCCCCATGCTGCTGGCTTTTATTAACAAGCGCGAATCTACCGAACTGGAGTCCCTTGCTGAAGCGCTGACCGAGTACGGTTGCCAGGGGATCAGAACATGAGCCTCCTCATGGTCCGCATCGATGATCGCCTTATCCATGGGCAGGTGACGCAGGGCTGGGGAAGTGTGTTGCATCCGGACCGGTACGTCGTGGTAAATGATTCGGCGGCATCGAGCCAGTGGGACCGTGAGCTGTATGAGGCCTCTGCCCCGGAGGGTACTTCCGTGGTCGTGCTGGAGATGAGCGAGGCCGCTACTTCCCTTCAATCGTGGCTTGACTGCGAAGAAGACGTTATAGTCCTCGTAGAAAGTCCCCGGGATGCACTTCGGTTATACGAGACGGGGCTTTCATTTGAATCGCTGAACGTGGGAGGATTGCACTTCAAGGAGGGCCGCAGGCGCATACTTCCATTTGTGTGTGTGAATGAGGAGGACATCAAGGCGCTGGAGGCTCTCCAGGATTGTGGCGTTGAAATCGAGTGCGCCGACGTTCCCGGATGTGAGCGAAAGGACCTTTTTAAATGGTTTGGCAACGCGGCCAGCGGGAACTGACCAATCTCAAGGTAGGGGCGGCAGTTCTGATCGGACTGCTCGTCCTCATCTTCGGTGTCCTCTGGGGGCAGGATCTGCTGCGGGCCGGCCGCACCCACAAAATCACGGTGGTTTTTGATACCGGTTTCGGATTGTCGACAGGCGACCCGGTTCTCATTGCGGGTGTAAAGAAAGGACAGGTGTCCCGCATCTCGCTGACTCCCGAAAACAGGGTCGCGGTGGAGATGCGTATAGACAACGACATCCAGCTTTATGATACCAGCATGTTCCTTATCGAAAGCGAAGGACTCATCGGAGCGAGGTTCATCAATGTGACGGCCAATCCGGGCGGATCCATCCTCGCCCCAACCGATACCCTGTACGGAGGGTATGCAGCCAGTCTGAACGATATCTTCCGCAACGTGCTGCGACTCTCGGATCAGGTGGAGGCGCTGGTAGGGTCCATACAGGATGTCGTCAACGACGAAGATGTGCGCAAGAAAATCAGCCAGACCTACGATAACTTCAATCAGACGATCAACCTCCTCAACCAGGTAGTTGTTGATAACCAGGATATGATCAGGCAGAGCCTCGAGAATTTGAGCTCAGTGGTAGCAAACGTCAATAAGGCGCTGGTTGAAAATGTAGATGACTTTGAAGGGGCCCTTAAGTCGATCAGGGCGGCCGGAGATCAGTTCACCCGCGCGGCTTCCACGGTCGATTCGCTTTCGGCCGCGCTGCGCGATGTGGTGATACGTATTTCCCGGGGCCAGGGAACCCTGTGGCGCATGACCGAGTCGGACAGCCTCTATATCCAGATGATCACGACCTTCGCGCACCTCGACTCACTTATCACCGATATCAAGAACAACCCCAGGAAGTACCTCAAATTTAGTATCTTCTGATGTCGGGTGGCCGCCCACCCGTCGTTTTTGCCCTCGACGCCGGCGCCACCAGTACCCGTGTGCTTGTGGTCGACGGGGCCGGCACGATCCTCTGGCGGACAACGGCCGGAGGTGCCTCCATTACGCGGCTCGGGATTCGGGGTGCGGCCCAGATGGTGGCCGACCTCTGGCAGAAGGCG